>NZ_JABXEP010000116.1:0-26778 GCF_013372605.1 Myxococcus sp. AM009 | reverse complement strand
GGGCCTGGGCGGGCGCACCTGATGGTGGCGCTGCGCTCGGCGCGCGTGAAGGGCGCGAAGGCCCGGCTGTTCGTCGGCGTGGGGCTGGTGGCTGGCTCCAACGCGGACTCGGAGTGGCGGGAGACGGAGATGAAGAGCCTGGCCATGTTGCGGGCCTTGGGAGGCGGGGATGTCGTCCGACGCTAACCTCAACGTGCTGTGGGCGCGCGCGTTGCTGGAAGAGCTCGTGCGCGGTGGTGTTCGCCACGCGGTGGTGTGCCCGGGTTCCCGGTCATCGCCCCTGGCCCTGGCCTGCGCCGGGACGGAGGGGCTGCGCACGTGGTCCGTCATCGACGAGCGCAGCGCGGGCTTCTTCGCCCTGGGGCTCGCGAAGCAGTCGCGCGCGCCGGCGGTGGTGGTGGCCACCAGCGGCACCGCGGGCGCGCACTTCTTCCCGGCGGTCATCGAGGCCGCGCTGTCGCAGGTTCCCCTGGTGGTGCTGACGGCGGACCGGCCCCTGGAGCTTCAGGGCTGGGGCGCGCCGCAGACGGTGCCGCAGGCGCGCTTCTTCGGAGAGCACGCCCGCTTCTACGCGGACCTGGGGCAGCCGGAGGCGCATGACGCGGCGTTGATCCACCTGCGCGCCACCGCTGCGCGCGCGGTCGTCAGCGCGTGGCGCGCGCCGCGTGGCGCCGTGCAGCTCAACGTCCCGTTCCGCGAGCCGCTGGCCCCCATCGCCGAGCCCTTCGCCGAGGCGTCCCTGAGCGCGCTCGCGAAGTCAGGCCGCGCTGGTGCGCCGCTGACGCGCATCGTCCCGCCGGAGCCGGTGCCGGACGCGGCCACCCTGGACGAGGTTCGTCGCCGGATTGCCGCGACCCCTCGCGGCGTCATCGTGTGTGGCCCGCGCGATGAAACGGATGGCTTCGCGGCGGCCATCAGCGCGCTGTCGCAGGCCACGGGCTACCCCGTGCTGGCCGAGTCCACCTCGCAGGCGCGGTATGGCGGCGGCCCGCTCACGCTGTCCTATTACGACGCGATGTTGCGGCACGCGCCGTTCGCGAAGGCGCACCGTCCGGAGCTCGTGCTGCGCTTCGGTGGAGGGCTCACGCCGAAGGCGCCGCAGCAGTGGCTGGACGGCTCTGGCGCGGACATCGTCCTCTTCAGCGACGGGGGCGGGCTGTTCGACCCGGCGCACCGTGCGTCCACGGTGGTGGAGGGCTCGGCGGTGGCGGCCTGTGAGGCCCTGACGCGAGGGCTCGCGCGCGGCGTGGGACCGTGGGCGCGAGGCTTCCTGGCCGCGGAGCAGCGGGTACACACGGCGCTGGAGGCCGCGTTCGCGGAGCAGGCCGACATGCTCTCCGAGCCACGCATCGCTCGCGAGGTGGTGGCGGCGCTTCCCGCGGGCGCGCCGCTCTTCGTGTCCAGCAGCATGCCCATCCGCGACCTGGACGCCTTCGCCCCGGCGGGTGCGGTGCCGCTGCGGGTGCTGGCCAACCGGGGGGCCAACGGGATTGACGGCATCGTCTCCAGCGCGCTCGGCATGGCGGCGGCGGCGGGCCGACCCGCGGTGCTGCTCACGGGGGACCTGGCGTTGCTGCATGACGTGGGGGCCTTCGTCACCGCGTCGCGCACGCGGGTGCCGCTCACGGTGGTGGCGGTGAACAACGACGGGGGCGGCATCTTCTCGTTCCTCCCCATCGCCCAGGCCGCGCCTCGGGACACGTTCGAGACGCTCTTCGGTACGCCGCACGGAGTGGACCTGTCCCACGCGGCGGCGCTGGGCGGGGCCCGGTTCCATCGGCCGCGGACGCCCGTCGCGCTCAGGTCGGCCGTGCGCGAGGGCCTGGAGGGCGGGCTCCACCTGGTGGAAGTGCGCGTGGACCGCACCGCGAATGTGGATGAGCACCGGCGGCTGTTCGCTCGAATGGCGGCCTCACTGGGAGAAGGACCATGGGCGTGAAGCTGGCTTACGAGACGTGGGGTGAGGGCTCCCGTCCGCTCGTGTTGCTGCACGGCTTCACTGGCAGCCGCAGGGCCTTCGACGGGCTGCGTCCGCTCCTGGGCCGCGACCTGCGCGCGGTGGCGGTGGACCTTCCTGGCCATGGGGCCACGCCGCTGCCGGACCAGCGGGGGCGTGAGGCCTTCGTGGAGACGGTGGACGCGCTCGTCGCGCTGGTGGACTCGCTGGGCCTGGGGCCCGTGGATCTGCTGGGCTACTCGCAAGGGGCTCGCGTGGCGCTGGCGGCGGCGGTGCGCGCGCCGGACCGCTTCGGCCGGCTCATCATGGAGAGTGGTTCGCCCGGGCTGCACCGGCGCCAGGAGCGCGCGGCCCGGCGGGAGGCGGACGGACAGCTTGTGGCCTTCATCCGTTCGCGAGGCGTGGACGCCTTCGTGGAGCGCTGGGAGCAACTGCCGCTGTTCGACGGCCTGCGCCAGCTTCCGCGGGAGCGCAAGGACGCGCTGCGCTCCCAGCGCCGCGCCTGCACGGCGGAGGGGCTCGCGGGCGCGCTGGAGTGCCTGGGCCTGGGCGTTCAGCCGGACTTCTGGCCCGAGCTGCACGCCCAGCGGCTGCCCACGCTGCTGCTGACGGGCGCGTTGGATGCGAAGTTCACCCAGCTTGCCCGCCGCATGGCCACGGAGCTGCCGGTCGTCTGGCGCCACGCCTTCGAGGGCTGTGGCCACGCGCCGCACCTGGAAGCGCCGGAGGCGTATGCCCGTGAAGTCCTCGGGTTCCTCCAGACGCCCTGGTACGAGGCCCCGCAGTTCGACAGCCCCGTGGCCGTGAGCGAGGGACGGGTGACGTCGTGAGCACGTCGGTTCCGGCGTCGGGCCCGCTGTCGGTGAAGCCCCGTCCAGGGGTGAAGCACTGGGTGATGGCGGCGCGTCCCAAGACGCTGACGGCGGCGCTGGCGCCGGTGTTGGTGGGCACGGGGCTCGCGTTCGGCTCGGGCGTGGGGCGCCTGCTGCCCGCGCTGGCGGCGCTGCTGGGCGCGGTGCTCATCCAGATTGGCACCAACTTCATCAACGACTACTACGACTTCAAGAAGGGCGCCGACACACACGAGCGGCTGGGCCCTCAGCGCGTGACGCAGAGTGGCCTCATCGCGCCGGGCACCGTGCTGGCGGGTGCGGGCGTGTGCTTCGCGCTGGCCACGGCGGTGGGCCTGTACCTGGTGGCGGTGGGCGGCTGGCCCATCATCGCCATTGGCCTGGCGTCGCTGCTGTGCGGCTACGCGTACACGGGCGGCCCCTTCCCCCTGGGCTACAACGGCTTGGGAGACGTGTTCGTCTTCATCTTCTTCGGCCTGGTGGCGGTGACGGGGACCTACTACGTGCAGGCGGGGACGGTGGACCCGGCGGCGTGGTGGGCGGCGGTGCCCGTGGGCGCCAGCGGCACCATGCTCATCGTCGTCAACAACCTGCGCGACGTGACGACGGACGTGAAGGCCGGCAAGCGCACCCTGGCGGTCCGCTTCGGCACGGGCGTGGGGAAGGCGGAGTATCTCCTCCTGCTGGTGCTGTCGTACGCCACGCCCTTCGCGATGTACGCCCTGAAGCTGGCCAGCCCCTGGGTGTTCCTGTCCCTGCTGAGCCTGCCCCTGGCGGTTTCCCCGCTGCGGCGGGTGCTGAAGCAGGAGGGGGCGGCGTTGAATCCGGCCCTGGGGTCCACGGCCAGACTGCAGCTCGTGTTTGGCGTGCTGTTCGCGTTGGGCCTCTACCTGCGATGATGTGAGACCATGCGGATTGCCCAGGTTTCGCTCATTCCCCTCCGGTTGGAGCTGCGCCAGCCCCTGAAGACCTCTCAAGGGGTGCACGCGGCGCGAGAAGGCTTCCTCATCCGCCTCGTCGACGAGGAGGGGCGCGAGGGCCTGGGCGAGGCGATGCCGCTACCGGCGTTCGGCACCGAGTCGCTCGAGGACTGCGGCGTGACGCTGAACGCCTGGCTGTCCGAGCTGAAGGGCCAGTTCCTGGGTGACTCGGTCCGGGCCATCGAGGACACGTTGTCGCCGTTTCCCCCCGCCGTGGCGCGAGGCGACGGCGTGCGCATCCGGGCACGGCAGGTGACGCCAGCGGGCCCCATGCCGGCCGCGGAGCACGCGCTGGAGCTGGCGCTGCTGGACCTGCTCGCGCAACGCCAGGGTGTGCCGCTGTGCTGGCTGCTGGCGGAGGAGGCTCGGACGGAGGTGGCGGTGAACGCGCTGCTGGGCGCCGACACCCCTGAGGCCCTGGCGGAAGAGGCCCGTCATGCCGTGGCCGAGGGCTTCGGGACCTTGAAGTTGAAGGTCGCCGGCCGTCCGCTGGACGCCGACGAGGCGCGCGTGAAGGCCGTGCGCGACGCGGTGGGGCCGGACGTGAAGCTCCGCCTGGACGCGAACGGCGGCTGGTCCGAGCCCGACGCGAAGCGCGCCTTGGACCGGCTGGGCTGGTATGGCCTGGAGCTGGTGGAGCAGCCCACGCCGCCGGAGGACCTCGCGGCGCTCTGGCGCGTTCAGCGCCGCGCCCCATGCCCGGTGGCCGCGGACGAGTCCCTGGCTTCTCCCGATGCGCTCCGGGCCTTGCTGACGGTGGACCCGTTGCTGGGCGGTGGGCCAGCGGTGGGCGCGGTGGTGCTGAAGCCCATGGTGCTGGGCGGGCTGTTGCCGTGCCTCGTCGTCGCGATGCGCGCGGCGCGGCTCGGGATGCAGGCCTATGTCACCAGCTCCATGGATGGCGTGGTCGCTCGGGCTGGCGCGGCACACCTCGCGGCGGCGCTGCCCTCCGGCGCGCTGGCCTCCGGGCTCGCGGTGGGGCGCTTGCTGGTGAAGGAGCCAGAAGGACACCCGTACCATCCGCGGCGAGGCGTCATCTCCCTGTCGAGCGCCCCGGGGCTCGGTCTGAGCTCCCTGTCCTGGGTGTGACGGCCAAAGAAGCCCCAAGGTGACGGAATGCCGGTCCTGGTGTGTCCCATTCGAGAAGGCGCCCGCCGTCATCCCGAGGCGGAGGCCCTGACGTTCGCGGGCCGCTCCTGGTCCTACGGCGCGCTGGATGCGGAAGTCGCCCGGTGGGTGGCCGCACTCCAGGCGGAGGGTGTTGGAGCTTCGGACCGGGTGGCCTCGCTGGCGACGAACCACGCCGCCTCCGTGTGTCTCTTCTGGGCGCTGGGCCGGCTGCGCGCGGTGCTGGCGCCGCTCAATGCCCGGCTCACGGCCGCGGAGCTGGCGCCCATGGTGGAGGACCTCCAGCCCCGCCTGACGCTGGCGCTGGGCGCCCTGGTGGAGCGACTCCCGGGGGCGCGGCCACTCGAGTCCTTCGCGGAGGCCGCCTCCACGGACGCTTCGACGTGTCAGTCCCTGGAGTCCTCATCACCCCGGGTCGTGCTCTTCACCAGCGGGACGACGGGCCGGCCCAAGGGGGCCGTGCTGACGGAGGGCAACTTCCGGGCGTCTTCACGGGCGTCCACGGCCAACCTGGGGGCGCATCCAGCCCCGCGTTGGCTGGGCACGCTGCCGCTCTTCCATGTGGGGGGCATCGCCATGCTCACCCGCACCGCCTACGAGGGGGGCTGCCTCGTCCTGCACGAGCGCTTCGACGCCGATGCGGCCAACCAGGCCATCGACGGGGAGGGCGTGTCCCATGTGAGTCTCGTCGCCACGACGCTGGAGCGGGTGCTCGACGCGCGGGGGGGGCGGCGCATGCCGGACTCCTTCGCCCTGGCCTTGATAGGCGGAGGTCCGGTGCCCGTGCCGCTCCTCGCGCGGGCGAGCGCCGCGGGCCTGCGCGCCCTTCAGACTTACGGCCTGACGGAGGCCTGCTCACAGGTGACGACCGAGCGCCCGGACGAGGCGGACGGCCGCACCGCCGGCGTCCCGTTGCCGGGTGTCGAGGTGCGCATCGTCGGCGTGGGGGGCGAAGTCCTCGGCCCAGGGGAGGAGGGCGACATCGAGGTGCGCGCGCCCACCGTGATGGCCGGGTACTGGCGGCGTCCGGAGGCCACGCTGGAGGCGGTTCGGGACGGCTGGCTGCGCACGAAGGACGTGGGAGTGCTGGATGGGCGGGGACGGCTCACCGTGCTGTCTCGCCGCACGGACCTCATCGTCCGGGGTGGGGAGAACATCTACCCGGCGGAGGTGGAAGCGGTGCTTGTCAATCACGCCGCGGTACAGGAAGCCGCCGTGGTGGGCTTCCCGGACGGCCGCTGGGGCGAAGTGCCCGTGGCCTACATCGCGCCGCGCCCGGGACAGCCGCAACCCGGGGAAGAGGCACTGGCGGCGTGGTGCCGTCAGTCCCTGGCGGGCTTCAAGACGCCCGCGCGTTTCGTCTGGGTGGACGCGCTGCCTCGCAACGCCATGGGGAAGGTCGAGCGCACCGTCCTGAGCCGGCACGCCCGACGCTGACCCACGGAGCTCAGCACTCCGAGACGGGGTGGCCCCAGGGATTGGTCCGAGGGAACTGCCGCAGGACGGTGCTCAGTCGGCAGGTGGCCGACACGGTGGTGGCCGCCCCGGACCGACGGGAGGCCGACGCGCCCCGATGTTCGAAGGTGCCCAGTCGGGCCGCCTGCATCGCCAGTTGCTTTTCGACCTCCGGGGACCAACAGGAGAACTCAAGCCATTCCATGTGCGTGCTCCTTCGCGCCGCAGTGTTCGGACACATCCGACCTTTTCAAGTCACGAAAATCACGACGCCGCGCGTTGAAGCTGGCAATCAGTGGCGATTTCCCGACAAGGGTCGTCGTCTCAACCCGGAGACATGGTCGCCATCTTTCAAAAGCCACTCCGGGCTGTCGTATTCCCGCGTGACTGCCTGCCCTCCGAGGAGGGGCCCGCATTTCCTGCGCGGACCTGGGACGCGTGGACAGTCTTGCGCCATCCGCGCCGGGAACCCCTCGCCATTGCTGATGCGGCTGCAACCTTTCACTCCCAAGGTCAAAACTCAAACATGCAAGGATTTCCACGCCCGTCGTTGAAGAGTTGAAGAGACACCGCACGAGGGATTTTGATATCGAAACGCCTCAACGGCAGCTCAGCACGTGTTCTCGCAACGGGAGGGAGAGATGGCTCCGGAGTCCGTTGATGTCATCATCGTGGGCAGTGGTCCGGTGGGAGCGATGGCGGCGAACCTCCTGGGGCAGCAGGGGATTCGGACGCTGGTGGTGGAGCGTGAAGTCACGCCTCATGGCCAGTCCCGCGCCATCAGCGTGGATGACGAGGGCCAGCGCATCTTCCAGTCCACGGGGCTGGTGGGCGACCTGGGCGCGGGCTTCTATCCGTGCAAGCGGCTGCAGTACCTGAATGACTCGCTGCGCTCGCTGGCGGAGGTGGACTTCACGCGGTTGGACCGGCCGTTCGGCTACGTGCCCGCGGCCTTCTTCCAGCAGCCGCGCATGGAATCGGCGCTTCGCCAGGGGCTGAAGCGCTTCCCGCATGTGGACCTGTGGCTGGGCCACGAGGTGGAGTCCTTCGTCCAGGACGAAGAGGGCGTCACCGCCCGCGTGAAGGAGGTCGCGGGGGAGCGAGCCGTCAACGTGCGCGCGCGCTTCCTGCTCGCGTGCGACGGCTCGCACAGCTCCATCCGCCGGCGACTGGGCCTGACGCTCGTGGGGACGACGGCGCTGGAGCACTCGCTGGCCATCACCGTGAAGACGTCCTCACCCGAACCGGACTTCACCAGCTACCTGTGTGGCCCCGTGCGCCGGGGCTTCATCGCGCGCACCGCGCCGAACGAGATTCGCTTCGACATCATCCTGGAGCCGGATGCGGACCTGCAGGCGGCGCGCTCGCCCGAAAACGTGCGGCGGCTGATTGGCTACTACCTGGACCCGGATTCGGTGGAGCTCGAATCCGTCAAGATCTTCTCGTACCACAGCCGCATGTCCGCGCAGTGGCGGGTAGGCCGCGTGTTCCTCCTGGGCGACGCGGCGCACCTGATGCCGCCGTTCCTGGGGCAGGGGCTCTGCGCGGGTCTCCGGGACGCGGCGAACCTGACCTGGAAGCTGGGGATGGTGCTCACGGGCGCGGCGGATGCGTCGCTGCTGGACACCTACGAGGAAGAGCGGCGTGGCCACGTGTCGGAGGTGATTCGCGGCTCGGACGCCATGGGCCGGGTGATGATGTCGGGCGGGCGGGTGATGGCTCGCGTCCGCAACGCGCTCATCCAGGTGATGTACCGGCTGCCGGTGATGGGTGACTTCATCCGCGACTACAAGGTGAAGCCGGAGATGCCGCTGCGCCGGGGCTTCATGCATGGCGCCCAACGCGAGAAGGGAGACGTGCCGGAGGGCTCCTACTTCCCGCAGCCGCGCGTGGAGCGGCCCGACGGGGAGACGGCGCTGCTGGATGACTGCCTGGGCGAGGGGTTCGTGGTGCTCACGCGCCCAGGCGCCTCCCAGGAAGCGCAGCGCGAGGCACGGGCCCTGGCGGACGAGCTCGGGGCCCGCTGGTGGCGGGTGGCCGCCGCCGACCGCGCGGGGACCGGCGGGGCGGACACGCTGGTGGACCTGGACGGCCGCCTGGGCGCCTGGTTCGCGCGGTACGCGGCCGACCTCGTGGTGCTCCGGCCGGACCGCTACGTGTTCGGTATCGCGGGAGGCGGCAAGCGGGGCCACCTCCTGGGCTCGCTCAAGGGCCGCGTCCGCCCTCCCTCGCGTCCGAAAGGCGCGGAGGTCCGGCGGGCGGGCTGAGGCGCGCGGCAACGGGAAGACAACAGGCGCCCGGGCCGGGGCGCCACACGACCGTGACGTGGGGGGCGCGGGGAGGCTCAGGCCGCGGCGGCGGACTGGACCAGCTTCCCGGCACGCTCCACGCAGTCGCCCATGAAGCGCAGATAGATGTCGAGCGCGCTGGCGCCCGTCTTGGCGATGATGGGCGCCTTGTCCGGCACCTGGGCCAGGAGCTTGTCGAGCATCACCTCGTTGAGCGCGGTGTGACCCACGTCAATCTCCGTGTGATCCTTGAGGAAGGACATGCCCTGGAGGATCTCCTCGCCACAGACCTTCTTGGCCTGCTCGATAATCACGGGGCCGAGCACCGTCGACAGGCCCTCGATCTCGTACTCGATGGCCACCTGCGCGGCGGGCATCTCGCCGGTGATGGTGTTCTCGTGAATCTCCCGGTACTCCTTCATCGCCTGCGTGGGCGGCTGGGCCAGGAGCTCCTCGACGTTCAGCTTGGGGCTGCGGCGCTCGTTCCAGCGGGCCACCAGGTGCTTGGTGTCCTCGACCATCATCAGGTGGTGGCCGGCCTCGTGCTTGGCGTGGGCGATGAGCTTCTGGCCCACGTCGTCCAGGCCCACCTTCACGGTGGCCTCACCGGCGCGGCGAATCCACCCGTCCACCGGCTCCGTCATGTAGACGCCCAGCGAGTTCCAGGTGATGAGGAAGGCCTCGAAGAGCGCGGGGTCCGCCTTGTCGTCCAGCAGCACCTTCAGCCTGGGGTCCGTCTTGATGCGCTCACGGACGGCGGTCAGGTTGGGCGTGTACAGCTCCTCCACGAGTGGCTTGCTCATGTTCGTTATCCCTGGCGAGAGTTGGGGGCGCTTCGGCGCCCGATGGACACTTCACTGATGTGTTCGAGGTAGTCGGGGATCAACTTCGCGGAGATGATCCACATGTACGGGTCCGGACCTGCATGAATCCCGGCGTCCTGTACGTACTGCCCACCGTCGTCCTCACAGAGATAGTGGAACGAGCGGCGGTGGCGGGCGGCGTACCAACGGCGTGCCGCATCCACCAAGGCGACGTAGGTGGACGGCCCCGCGTCGCTCAGGGGGAACAGCCGTGCCATGTCGAGCAGGCTGTAGAGATTGGTGCCCGGCTGGCCCAGCTCCAGGACGGCGGCGCCCAGGGCCACGCCATTGCGGCGCGCGATGAGGACTTCGCGCTCGCGCTCCAAACCGAAGGTGTTCCACTGGCCCTGGACCGCGCGCATGTCGATGCGGTCGCGCGTGAAGTCGAGCGCCTCCACGTAGCAGGACGGGCGCGAGTGGGCGATGTGGTCCGTCAACAGCGTCAGCTCGGCGGAGGTGGCGGGGCTGATGGTGATGCCCTCGTGCAGCCGGCCCGTCTGCTCGTGCGTGTAGACGTCCATCATGTGGATCTTGCGCGTGAAGGCCAGCTCCGGGTTCGCCGCCATGTGCCGCTCGCCGTAGCGGACGTGCGCGCGCGCGATCCAGGGGTTGAGGCCCTCCACGTAGGCCACGGCCCAGCGGAAGTCGGGGTCGCTCTGCGGGTGCTCGAAGCAGCGCACGTACAGGTCGTGCATGATGCGGCCCGGCTCCAGCCCCTTGAGGGCGGGCTTGCCCGGGCGCTTGGCCACCTGGTGTCCCATCCAGGTGTGCCGGTACGACTTCATGATGGACAGCGTCGCCTCGGGGCCGCGCTCGGAAGGCCACACGGCCTGGCAGAAGAGCTGCGGCACTTCCGCGGCGCGCTTGGCCATGTGGCTGAAGGCCTGCTTCAGTGCGTCGAATTCCTGAGAGGATTTGTTCGCCAGGCTGAAGAAGCCAGACAGCGTGAAGACATCCCAGAGCCCCTCTTCCTGCACGTCACTGGTGCAGGTGTTGGGGTTGGTCGTCTGGGAGACGAAGCGCACCCAGCGCGCCTCGTCGGAAGAGTAGGGTGACACGCTCAAGCCACACAGCACGGTGCCGTCGGCGCGCGCGCTGGTGACGTAGCGGATTTCACCGCGCAGGCTGATGGACTGGCCGTCCGGCGTGTGGAGCTCGAGCAGGGGCGGCAGCAGCCCCGGGAACAGCAGGTCCTCCGGGCGGCAGCGGATGCACATGCCGGAGAAGGACAGGTCCATCGCCGCGCGCTCCATCTCCCCCTGCTCGCGCCACAGCGGGTGGTGGAAGGTGACGCGCACTCCCTCGGGCGCGGGCGTGCGGCGGTGCCAACGGTGACGGATGCGGAAGAGGACGTCGGGCAGCGGCGACGTGAAGCGCTGGCCGTCCGGCGCTCCCACCTCCAGGCGCATGCGGTACGCGCTGTTGTGGCCGATGACGTCGATGTCGTAGGGCGCCTCACCCCAGTCTGTCACCGGGTCCTCGGCGTGCCACTCCAACTGCTCCGTCTCCGCGTTGTAGCGCTCCAGCACCAGGCGGACGGTGCGGCCCATGCGGCGCAGCACACCCTTGTTGCCGGCGGTGCTGATGGCCACCAGGATGGCGCGGATGCGCTCGGACTCGTCGATGGTGTCCTGCACCGGAAGGGCAGACGCGGCCGGCACCGCGACGCCCCGCTTCAGCGCATCCGCCAGCAGCGCCAGGATTTGACGGCCCTGCTCCAGCGAGACGTTCACCAGCTGCAGCCCCACCGGGGACCCGGCCGTGTCCGCGTCCGTGCGGATGAAGGCGCCCCGGATGGGGCCCAGCGTCACGCCACGGCCGGACAGATAGACAGGCAGGCCGCGCGCGTCGGAGGTGTCCACCTCACCCGTGGGCATCACCCACACCACGGTGGGGCTCAGCCGCGTCACCACGCCCATGGCGCCGTCCGGCGTACCCACGGAGCAGGTGATGGCATCCGCGCCCGTCCCGTGCAGGGAGTAGCCCGAATCATCCAGCGCGGCCTCGGCGGGCGGCAGCGGAATCACGTTGAACAGCGCGTCACGACTGCGGAACTCGACCGACCGACGGTCGGAGAGCGGGTTTCCCCCTTCCATGAACAGGCGCCCCCTTCTCCGGTGCTGAGGAACCCCAGATGCAGTCGTCGAAAGTGCAAGCACGGTTGTTCCTCCTCGCTCCAGCGGTGCTGCGTTAGGCGGCGAATCGCTATAGGTCCGCATCATACGGATTTCCGAGGAACAGTCAAATCGGATTTGTGCAGTCAGGCTGTTTTCTGGCTGGCGGAATGGACGTCCGTGGGTCGTAGGTGACAGCACCTACTTCCAAGTCTTACGAAGCGATTCACCGCGACGGCACACTCATACGGCGAAGATGCTGCGCGGCTGTAATGTCATAAGTCTGGCAGGCTGTGCGTACTTTCTCGTAGTGAAATGGCGTTCGTCAGACCGGCTCGTTAGAGTTCCCTCAGTACAGCGAGCGGGAGGTGTGAGGGATGAGTGCTGTCGTGAACGCTGTGGGAGGGACGCAGGCCTCGGAGCAACGCCAGGCGCCTGTTCACGGCCGTGCCACGGGCCTGATGCCGGTGGACTCGCCAGACGTACTCCGAGTGGATGTCACGGAGGTCGTTGGCGGCGCGGTGGAACTCCTCTCAGCCACGCGCCGCTTGCGAGGAGTCCAGGTTTCGCTGGAGCTTCCTGAGGATCCGGTCCCCGCTAATGTCAGTCACCGGCGGCTGCAGCAGGTGCTGCTGTTGTTGTTGGCGCACGCCGCGGATGCCTCGAACGGGCAGGGCGTTCGTGTGGTGGTGGACTCCGCGGACGACTTCGGGGACCTGCCGCCTCGCTTCCAGGTCCAGGTCGCGGGGGCGTCGCTGTCCGCGCGGGAGCTCCAGGCCGTCTTCCTGTCGCCCATGCTGGTGGGGCCCCTGCACCGCAAGCTGGCCCGGGCCCGTGAGCTGACGGAGTCCATGGGGGGCACCTTGGAGGTGGCCAGCAGCGCGGTCGCCGGCATCACCGTGACGGTGGAGCTGCCCGCGCCGGGGATGTCCAGCTGGTAGTCCGGGCGGGCCGTCATGCCCGCCGCTGATCCACTGAAGAGGTAGAGGAGGGCGGGCCACCAGTGCCTGGCCCTCCTTTTTCGTTGCGCCGCCGGGAGTGCCGGCCGTGTCGTTTCGTGCACGTGCGGGGACGGGCCGTTATTCCGCGCCCGGCCGCTGGCTCCGATAAGTCGTTCCGCGTCGGCCCGTGGCCAAACTCCTTGACGTCGCGGGGCGGGTTCTCGACTATCCCGCGCCGATTCTTACACGGTCACACCTTCTCAGGAGCACATCCATGGCGCCCCCGTCATCCGGAGAGAAGATCTCCCTGCAGAGCGGCAAGCTGTCCGTCCCGGACAACCCGATCATCCCCTTCATCGAGGGAGACGGCACCGGCCGCGATATCTGGCGTGCGTCCCAGGCGGTGTTCGACGCCGCGGTGGAGAAGGCCTACAAGGGCAAGAAGAAGATCGCCTGGTACGAAGTCCTGGCCGGCGAGAAGTCCTTCAAGGCGGTCAACAGCTGGCTGCCCGAAGAGACGGTCGAGGCGTTCCGCACCTATCTGGTGGGCATCAAGGGCCCCCTGACGACGCCGGTGGGCGGCGGCATCCGTTCGCTGAACGTGGCCCTGCGGCAGATGCTGGACCTGTACGTCTGCCTGCGTCCCGTGCGCTACTTCAAGGGCGTTCCCAGCCCCGTGAAGACGCCGGAGAAGGTCAACATGACCATCTTCCGTGAGAACACGGAAGACATCTACGCGGGCATCGAGTTCGAGGCCGGCACGGCCGCCGCGGAGAAGTTCCTGGGCATCCTGAAGCAGGAGTTCCCGAAGGAGTTCGGGAAGATCCGCTTCCCGGCCGACGTGGGCCTGGGCGTCAAGCCGGTGTCCCACGAGGGCAGCGACCGGCTGATCCGCGCCGCCATCCAGTACGCCGTGGACCACAAGCGCAAGAGCGTCACGCTGGTCCACAAGGGCAACATCATGAAGTTCACCGAGGGCGCCTTCCGCAAGTGGGGCTACGAGCTGGCCGCCCGGGAGTTCGGTGACAAGGTCTACACCTGGGACCAGTGGGAGGCCACCAAGGCCGCCAAGGGCGAGGACGCCGCCAACGCGGAGCAGAAGGCCGCGCTGGCCGCCGGGAAGATCCTGATCAAGGACTCCATCGCGGACATCACCCTTCAGCAGGTCCTCACCCGTCCGGACGAGTTCGACGTCATCGCCACGCTGAACCTCAACGGCGACTACCTGTCGGACGCGCTGGCGGCGCAGGTGGGCGGCATCGGCATCGCGCCGGGCGGCAACATCAACTACGTCACGGGCCACGCGGTGTTCGAGGCCACGCACGGCACGGCGCCCAAGTACGCGGATCAGGACAAGGTGAACCCGGGCTCGGTCATCCTCTCCGGTGAGATGATGTTCCGGCACCTGGGCTGGCACGAGGCGGCCGACCTGATGATCCAGGGCATGGACCGCGCCATCGCCAGCAAGACGGTGACCTACGACTTCGCCCGCCTGATGAAGCAGGAAGGGCAGAGCGGCGTCTCCGAGGTCAAGTGCTCCGAGTTCGGGCAGGCCATCATCAAGAACATGTAGTCCCCTCTGGGGACCCAGGAGAGGCGAATCCATGGCTCAGAATGGCAAGAAGAAGATCGGCCTCATCGGCGGCGGTCAGATCGGCGGCAACCTGGCGCTGCTCGCCGTGCAGAAGTCGCTCGGTGACGTGGTCCTGTACGACATCCCGGCGGCCGAGGGGCTGGTCAAGGGCAAGGCGCTGGACATCAACCAGCTGGCCGCGGTCGACGGCTACGACTGCCGCGTGAAGGGCACCACCGACTGGAAGGACGTGGCGGGCTCGGACGTGATCATCATCACGGCCGGCATGCCGCGCAAGCCGGGCATGTCCCGCGAGGACCTGCTTGAGATCAACCTGAAGATCATGACGGACGTGGCGGGCAACATCAAGCAGCACGCCCCGGGCGCCTTCGTCATCAACGTGGCCAACCCGCTGGACGCGATGGTGTTCGCGCTCCACAAGATCTCGGGTCTGCCCAAGCACATGGTCGCGGGCATGGCGGGCGTGCTGGACACCAGCCGCTTCAAGTGCTTCGTCGCCGAGGCGCTCGGCTCGTCCATCCGCGACGTGGAGGCCCTGGTGCTGGGCGGCCACGGCGACGACATGGTCCCGCTCGTCCGCCACAGCACGGTGGGCGGCGTGCCCCTGACGCAGCTGATCGCGAAGGACAAGCTGGACGCCATCATCAAGCGCACCCGTGAGGGCGGCGCGGAGCTGGTGGGCCTGTACAAGACGGGCAGCGCCTACTTCGGTCCCGCCGCTTCCGCCATCGCCATGGCGGAGAGCTTCCTGCAGGACCGCAAGCGCGTGCTGCCGGCCGCCGCCCTGCTGGAGGGCCAGTACGGCATCAGCGGCTACTTCTTCGGCGTCCCCGTGCAGATCGGCGCGGGCGGCGTGGAGAAGATCCACACCGTCGAGCTGAACGACGGTGAGAAGGCCGAGCTGGAGAAGTCCTTCCAGTCGGTCAAGAAGACGGTCGACTCCGTCAAGCTGTAGTCGCTGGACGGCCACGTGCGGCCCGCTGGGGAGACCCGGCGGGCCCTGTGTCTGATGCCGTGGATGACGCGGGCTAATTGCCCCGGACGCCATGATTGCAGCGCGTTTTCACCAAGTTAACTAGCCTGTAGAACTCGCACGGGACGTCCGGGCCCTGGCGCGCCACCTGGCGGGCCGGCTCAACCGAGCAGTGTCCGGCGTCCGGCAGTCAAGGAGACGATGATGGCAGCAGCAGCGCGGTTCACGGTGGTGGGCGGCGGTCTCGCCGGGCTGATGACGACGATCAAGCTCGCTGAGGCGGGCCACCAGGTGGATGTGCTCTCGCTCGTCCCGGTGAAGCGTTCCCACTCCGTCTGTGCCCAGGGTGGCATCAACGGCGCGGTGAACACCAAGGGCGAGGGTGACCACCCGGACATCCACGTGAAGGACACGCTGCGCGGCGGCGACTTCCTCGCGGAGCAGGTCTCCGTGAAGGGCATGTGTCATGCCGCGCCCGGCATCATCTACCTGTTGGACCGCATGGGCGTGACGTTCAACCGCACCCCGGAAGGTCTGCTGGACTTCCGCCGCTTCGGCGGCACGCTGCACCACCGCACGGCCTTCGCCGGCGCCACCACCGGCCAGCAGCTGCTCTACGCGCTGGACGAGCAGGTCCGCCGTTATGAGGCCGAGGGCAAGGTCACCAAGTACGAGTACTGGGAGTGGCTCGGCACGGTGAAGGACGACAGCGGGCGCTGCATCGGCAGCGTGGCGGTCGACCTGCGCACCATGGAGATCCGCACCTTCCCGGCGGAGGCCGTCTGCCTGGCCACGGGCGGCCCTGGCATCGTCTTCGGGCGCTCCACCAACTCCATCATCAACACCGGCACCGCCGCGGGCCGCGCCTACATGGAGGGCGCGCGCTACGCCAACGGTGAGTTCATCCAGGTGCACCCCACGTCGATTCCGGGCGAGGACAAGCTGCGCCTGATGAGCGAGTCGGTGCGCGGCGAGGGCGGCCGCGTCTGGGTGCCCCGCAAGAAGGGCGACACGCGGGCGCCGCAGCAGATCCCGGAGGCGGAGCGCTGGTACTTCCTGGAAGAGAAGTACCCCAAGTACAAGAACCTGGTGCCGCGCGACGTGGCCACCCGCGAGATCTTCATGGTCTGCCGCGAGCTGGGCATGGGCATCAACGGCCGGGACGGCGTGTACCTGGACGTCACGCACATCCCCGCGGCGGTGCTCGACGCCAAGATCAAGGGCGTCATGGAGATCTACGAGAAGTTCGTCGGTGACGACCCGCGCAAGGTGCCCATGGTCATCTTCCCGGGCATGCACTACTCCATGGGCGGCCTGTACGTGAACTTCGAGGCCGACGCGAAGACGCTGACGCCGGCCGAGGGCAGCCCCAAGAACCAGTCCACGACCATCCCCGGCCTCTACGCCGCGGGCGAGGCGGACTACGCCTTCCACGGCGCGAACCGCCTGGGCGCCAACTCGCTGCTGTCGTGCATCTACTCCGGGATGATCGGCGGCCCGGCCATGGCGTCCTTCGCCAAGAGCCAGGGCACCAGCGCCGCGGCGATGCCGGAGAAGCACTTCCAGGCCGCGAAGCAGTACTGGCAGGACCGGTTCGCCACCATGATCAAGATGAGCGGCACGGAGAACCCGTACGGGCTCGCCAAGGAGCTGGGCGACACCATGACGGAGAACTGCACCGTCGTGCGCTACAACGACCGTCTGAAGAAGACGATTGAGAAGATCCGCGAGCTCCAGGAGCGCTGGAACAACGTCAACGTGCTGGACACGGGCAACGTGGCCAACCGCGCGCTGTCGTACACCAACCAGCTGTGGAACATGTTCGAGCTGGGTGAGGTCATCGCCACCAGCGCGCTGCTCCGCGACGAGAGCCGCGGCGCCCACTACAAGCCGGACTTCTCGCTGCCCGAGCCGAAGACGAAGGACCCGACGCAGGATCCGGAGTGGATGAGCCTGTGGCGCGCGCGCCACGAGAAGTGGGCGAAGACGACCGTCGCGACGTACAGCGAGGCCGGCCCGAAGATCCACTACGAGGACATCCCCACGCCCGTGCTGGACCCCGAGCCGCGCTGGTACGCCTGAGACGGGAACCATTCAACTGATTTGGAAGTGAAGGGTCGAGCCACATGGACACTGCACAGGCATCCGCTGTCACCACCAAGACCATCACCTTCCGCATCTGGCGGCAGGATGATCCCGCGAAGCCAGGCCACTTCGATGAGTTCAAGGTCCCCTATGTGAAGGGCGCCAACGTCATCTCGTGCCTGATGGAGATCCAGCGCAACCCCGTCACCGTGGAGGGCAAGCGCGTCGCCCCGGTGATCTGGGACGCCGCGTGCCTGGAGGAGATCTGCGGCAGCTGCGCCATGAACATCAACGGCCGCGTGCGCATGGCCTGCTCGGCGCTGATCGACAAGCTGGAGCAGCCGATCACGCTGGAGCCCATGAGCAAGTTCCCCGTGGTGAGGGACCTCACGGTGAACCGCGACCGCATGTTCGACGCGCTCAAGCGCATCAAGGGCTGGGTGCCCATCGACGGGACGCACAACCTGGGGCCGGGCCAGCGCCAGTCGCCCGTGGACCAGTCGGTGATGTACGTGCTGTCCACGTGCATCACCTGCGGCAGCTGCCTGGAGGCGTGCCCCCAGGTGACGCAGGAGAACGACTTCGTGGGCGCGGCGGCCATCAGCCAGGCCCGCCTGTTCAACATGAACCCCACGGGCAAGATGAACTCCGAGGAGCGCGTGCGCTCGCTCATGGGGCCCGGCGGCGTGCAGGACTGCGGCAAGGCGCAGAACTGCGTGAAGGTCTGCCCGAAGGAGATTCCGCTCGTCACGTCCATCGCGGTGATGAACCGCGAGGTGACCAAGCTCACCATCAAGGACATCTTCTTCCAGGACGAGTCCCCCAAGGGCCACGGCGGCGGTCCGGGGTAGGGCGCTCGCCCGCGACTTCCTGGCCTTCGCTGGCTTCAAGCGGCCCCGGGCCGGCGTCCACCTGAGGCGCCGGGCGGGGCCGTCGCCGTTGGGCCAGCCGCGGTGAAGGAAGGCTCATCTTCGCGGACATCCCTGATTATCTGCCATGCACCCTGTCGGACGGTGCAGGTGCACCGGGGTCAAACGGTCTTGCACTCCGTCCCTTTCTGCGCAATGAGGGCCCGGCGCTGACGCCTCTGTTCAGGCTGTCTCCCTCGTCTCCACCGGAGCCTCGATGAAGATCCACGAGTACCAGGGCAAGGAAATCTTCCGGAAGTACGGCGTGCCCACGCCGAAGGGCATCCTCGCCGTTTCCGCCAATGACGCGGAGGCCGCCGCGAAGGAGCTCGGCACCTCCGTGGTCGTCGTGAAGGCCCAGATCCACGCGGGTGGCCGCGGCAAGGGCGGCGGCGTGAAGCTGGCCAAGAGCCCCGCGGAAGCCAAGGAGCTGGCCAAGCAGATGCTTGGCATGAAGCTCAAGACCATCCAGACGGGGCCGGAAGGCCAGACGGTCCACAAGGTCTACATCGAAGAAGGCCTGGCCATTGGCCAGGAGCTGTACCTGGGCGTGACACTGGACCGCGCCACCAGCCGCATCACCTTCATGGCCTCTCGCGAGGGCGGCGTGGAGATTGAAGAGGTGGCGGAGAAGCACCCGGAGAAGATCCTCCGCGAGTCGGTGGACCCGGCCGTGGGCTTCCAGGACTTCCAGGGCCGCAAGCTGGCCTTCGGGCTGGGCCTGTCGGGCCCCACGGTGAACAAGTTCGCGCAGTTCTGCTCGGCGCTGTACCGGATGTTCATCGACACGGACGCCTCGCTCGTGGAGATCAACCCGCTGGTCATCCTGAAGGATGGCGGCGTGGTGGCGCTCGACGCGAAGGTGACCTTCGACGAGAACGCGCTCTACCGGCACAAGGACCTGCTGGAGTACCGCGACCTGGCCGAAGAGGAGCCCCGTGAGATCCAGGCCAAGGAGTGGGACCTGGCCTACATCGCGCTGGACGGCAACATCGGCTGCATGGTGAACGGCGCGGGCCTGGCCATGGCCACCATGGACACCATCAAGCTGGTGGGCGGCAGCCCGGCCAACTTCCTGGACGTGGGCGGCGGCGCCAACAAGGAGAAGGTCACCGCGGCCTTCAAGCTCATCCTGGCGGACCCGGCCGTGAAGGCGGTGCTGGTCAACATCTTCGGCGGCATCATGAAGTGCGACGTCATCGCCGAGGGCATCATCGCCGCGGCGAAGGAGGTCCAGCTCAAGGTCCCGCTCGTGGTGCGGCTGGAAGGCACCAACGTGGAGAAGGGCAAGGAGCTGCTGAGCAACTCCGGCCTCGCCATCACCCCGGCGGACAACCTGCGTCAGGCGGCGGAGAAGGCCGTCGCCGCGGCGAAGTAGTCCCGCGCACCCTTTCCTGAAAGAACGCCATGGCCATCCTCGTCAACGAAAACACGAAGGTCCTCTGCCAGGGCATCACCGGCTCGGCGGGTTCGTTCCACGCGAAGCAGATGCTCGAGTACGGCACGAAGCTCGTCGCCGGTGTGACTCCGGGCAAGGGCGGCACCACCTTCGAGGGCAAGGTCCCCGTGTTCAACACGGTGGCCGAGGCAGTGAAGGCGACGGGCGCGAACACGTCCGTGGTCTTCGTGCCGCCGCCCTTCGCCGCTGACTCCATCATGGAGGCCGCGGACGCGGGCGTGTCCCTCATCATCGCCATCACCGAGGGCATCCCCGTCAACGACATGGTGCGCGCCAAGCGCTACCTGCAGGGCAAGCCTGGCGTCCGCCTGGTGGGCCCCAACTGCCCGGGCGTCATCACCCCTGGCGCGCAGTGCAAGATCGGCATCATGCCGGGCCACATCCACAAGCCGGGCCGCATCGGCGTGGTGTCGCGCTCCGGGACGCTGACCTACGAGGCCGTGCACCAGCTCACCCAACTGGGCCTGGGCCAGTCCACCGCCGTGGGCATCGGCGGTGACCCGGTCAACGGCACGGACTTCGTGGACGTGCTGAAGCTCTTCAACGCGGACCCGGACACCGACGCCGTCATCATGATTGGCGAAATCGGCGGTGACGCCGAGGAGCAGGGCGCCGAGTACGTCGCGCGCGAGTTCACCAAGCCGATCGCCGGGTTCATCGCGGGCCAGTCCGCGCCCCCGGGCAAGCGCATGGGCCACGCTGGCGCCATCATCTCCGGCGGCAAGGGCACGGCGACCGAGAAGATCAAGGCCATGGAGGCCGCGGGCATCCTGATGGCCGCCAGCCCCGCCGAGCTGGGCACCACCCTTCAGGAGGCCCTCAAGCGGGGCGCTCCGAAGAAGCGCTAAACCCCAACGGAAACACGAGAAGGAGCCAGTCACATGGCTATCGAGCGTACGCTGTCCATCATCAAGCCGGACGGCCTGGAGAAGGGCGTCATCGGGAAGATCATCAGCCGCTTCGAGGAGAAGGGGCTGAAGCCGGTCGCCATCCGCCTGCAGCAGCTGTCCCAGGCGCAGGCCGAGGGCTTCTACGCGGTCCACAAGGCCCGGCCCTTCTTCAAGGACCTGGTGCAGTTCATGATCTCCGGCCCGGTGGTCCTGATGGTGCTGGAAGGTGAGAACGCGGTCCTGGGCAACCGGGACATCATGGGCGCCACCAACCCCGCGCAGGCGGCCGAGGGCACCATCCGCAAGGACTTCGCCACCAGCATCGACAAGAACACGGTGCACGGCTCCGACAGCCTGGAGAACGCGAAGATTGAAATCGCGTACTTCTTCCGGGAGACGGAGATCCACGCCTACCCGTACCAGAAGTAGCCAGCCGGCCCCCTGGCGGGGCCGCCGTCCCAGGCCCGGTGTCCGTGCTCCAGAAGGCGCGGGCCCGGGCCGCTGTTCTTTCTTTCAGGAGACACAGCCGGGGAGTGTCCATGGGGCGGGCAGGGGAGCATGGGCTCCTTTGACTTGCCGTGCCCAGATGTGGGAAGGGACGCCCCTGGGCCCACCGTTAAGGGCAACGACGATGTCAGAGACCTCCGCCACTTCCCTGCCAGTCACCGAGCCGCTGCCGGCTCCCGCGCCCGCCAGGCTGGTGGACGTGGCCAGCCTGTCGTTGGAGGCGCTGTCGCGCTTCGTCACCGAGGAGCTGGGTGAGCGCGCCTTCCGCGCCCCGCAGCTCTACCGCTGGCTGCACCAGCGCGGCGCCACCTCGTTCGACGAGATGACGGACCTCTCCAAGGCCCTGCGCGAGAAGCTCAAGGCACAGGCGGAGATCGTCCCCCTGGTGAAGGACTGCGAGCTGCGCAGCACGGACGGCACCATCAAGTACCGGTGGAAGACGCGGGACGGGCGCTACATCGAATCCGTCTACATGCCCACCGAGGACCGCCGGACGTTGTGTGTGTCCACCCAGGTGGGCTGCGCCATGGCCTGCGGCTTCTGCATGACGGGCACCATGGGGCTCAAGCGCAACCTGACCCCCAGCGAGATTGTCGCCCAGGTCCACGCGGTGAACCGCGAGGTCCGCAAGAACGAGGGCCACGAGACGCTGCGCCCACTCTCCAACCTGGTGTTCATGGGGATGGGCGAGCCGCTCCACAACTTCGAGAACCTCAAGACGGCGCTCGCCATCCTTCAGTCCGGGGATGGACCCAACTTCAGCCACCGGCACATCACCGTCTCCACCGTGGGGCTGGTGCCGATGATTGAGCGCTTCGGCAAGGAGACGGACGTCAAGCTGGCCATCTCCCTCAACGCCAGCACCGACGAGCAGCGCAGCAAGACGATGCCCGTCAACCGCAAGTGGAACATCGCGGCCCTGCTGGACGCCTGCCGGAAGTTTCCGCTGCGTCAGGGCCGCCGCATCACCTTCGAGTACGTCCTCATCAAGGGCTTCAACGACGCGGACGAGGACGCGCACCGGCTCATCGACCTGCTCAAGGGCATCCCGGTGAAGGTGAACCTGATCCCCTACAACGAGAATCCCGGCCTGGGGTTCCACACCACTGGCGAGGAGCGCGCGGAGGAATTCCGCGCCATCCTCGCGGACGGCCATGTCGCCGCCTACATCCGCAGGAACCGGGGCCGGGACATCGCCGGCGCCTGCGGGCAGCTCGCCAATCGCGGCGAGACACCAGTCGGGGCCGAGAGTACGACATAAGGTCCCGAGCTTCCTTGACAATCCAGCGGGAGCGGCGTTAAGAGCGCCACCCCTTTCCTAAGACGTATCCTGTTCGTTGGAGAGCATTCAATGGCCGTAGTCCTCCGTCTTGCCCGCGCGGGCGTCAAGAAGAAGCCGTACTACCACGTGGTCGCCACCGATTCCCGCAACCCCCGGGACGGCAAGTTCATCGAGGCCGTGGGCGCGTACGATCCGAACCTGGAGCCGCCGAAGGTGGAGTTCAACGAGGAGCGCCTCAACTACTGGCTGAAGACTGGCGCGACGCCGTCTGAGACTGTCGCGGACCTGATCAAGGTCGCCGGCAAGGCCAAGCCCGCTCCCGCGGTCTGAGCCACGCCCGCGTGGACGTGGAGCAGCTACTCAACTATCTGGCGCGGGCCCTGGTCGATCATCCTGACCAGGTCAGCCTGCGCATTTCCGAAGCGGAAGGGGCCCGGCTCTTCGAGCTGAAGGTCTCCGCCGAGGACGTCGGCAAGGTCATTGGCCGTGACGGGCGCACTGTGAATGCCCTCCGGACGCTGCTCAATGCCGCCGCACAGAAGTCCGGGCAGAAGGTCCGCCTGGAGATTCTCGACGACCGGCGCAATGCGGCAGGCGCTCCGGTCGCGCCGGATTCCACGCAGTGACGGCCAGTCCCCTCCTGGAGTTGGGCTACGTCTCGCGCGCTCACGGGCTGCGGGGCGAGGTCGCCATTCGCGCGTTGGATCCGGCGTCGGAGACGCTCGACACCGTCGACCGCATCTGGGTGCGGACGCGCGCCGGTGTGGAGCGGGAGATGCGGCTGGAGTCGCTCCGGCCCACGCCCAAGGAGGACATCGTGGTCCTGGAGGGCGTGGCGTCGCGGATCGACGCGGAGGCGCTCGTGGGCTCCAAGGTGTTCGTCTTCCGCGAGGACCTGGAGCCTCCCGCGGAGGGTGAGTTCTTCCAGGGTGACCTGGTGGGGCTCGACGCCGTGGACGCCAACGGGAACGCGCTGGGCCGGGTGGAGGAGATCTGGGCCACCGGCGAGGTCCCCAACCTGGTCATTCGCGCCTCCGGGCGCGAGGAGCTGGTGGTGCCCTTCGCGGACGAGTTCGTCCCCTCCGTGGACCTCGAGGCGCGGCGCATCGTCATCCATCCGCCGGAGTACGTGGATTCGGGACGCAAGGGCGACGAGTCGGGTGGAGGCCCGGAGGACGCGGAATGAGCCCACCGTATCCGGTGGAGATCCTCACGCTGTTCCCCAGCATGGTGTCCGGTTACCTGGGGGCCAGCATCCTCGGGAAGGCCCAGGAGAAGGGCCTGCTGGTCACCACCATCACCGACATCCGCGAGTACGCCGAGGGCAGGCATCGCGTCACCGACGACGCGCCCTACGGCGGCGGCGCCGGCATGGTGATGAAGCCGGAGCCCCTGGTCGCCGCGATTGAGGCGGCCAGGGCGCGGCAGCCAGGCGCCCGGGTGCTGCTCATGAGCCCCCGAGGGCCCACCTTCACCCAGGCCACGGCGCGTGAGCTGGTCCGTCACGAGGCGGGCCTCATCCTGGTCTGCGGCCGCTACGAGGGCGTGGACGAGCGGGTGATGGCGCACCTCGACGGGGAGCTGTCCATGGGTGACTTCGTCCTCACCGGCGGCGAGCTGGCGGCCATGACGGTGGTGGACGCGGTGGCGCGGCTGGTGCCCGGGGTGCTGGGCAACGTGGACTCGTCCGTCACGGAGAGCTTCGAGGAAGGCCTGCTGGAGCATCCCCAGTACACCCGTCCGCCTGTCTTCCGGGGCGTCGAGGTGCCGGCCGCTCTTCAGTCCGGCGACCATGCCCGGATTGCCCGCTGGCGCCGCTGGAAGTCGTTGGTGCTCACCCAGGCGCGCCGCCCGGACCTGTATGCCGGCGTGGAGTTGTCGAAGGCCGACCAGAAACTGCTGGCCCGGCGGGAGGAAGAGCTGTAACCCTGAGCGTTGCTAGCGGGTTGGATCATCTGGGCTTGTCCGACACCGCGCTCTCTGTTAGTACGGCCCGCTCTTCACGCGACCATCGCGTCAGTTCAAGTTTTCCGGAGTTTGTCATGCGCAACGCCGCCATTCAGCACATCGAGGCCAAGTTCCTGCGCCAGGATGTCACCGTGTTCAACACCGGTGACTCCGTGCGCGTCCACTGGAAGGTCAAGGAGGGCGAGAAGGAGCGCGTGCAGGCGTTCGAGGGCATCGTCATCCGGAAGACCAAGGGCGCCCACCGCGCCACCTTCACGGTGCGCAAGCTCTCCTTCGGCGTCGGCGTGGAGCGCGTGTTCCCGCTGCACAGCCCCCGCTACGAGAAGATCGAGGTCCTGTCGCGCGGCAAGGTGAACCGCAAGCGCCTGTTCTACCTCCGTGAGCTCAAGGGCAAGGCGGCGCGCGTCGACGTCATCGAAGAGCCGAAGCCGGCCAAGAAGGCCGCCGCGGCCTCCTGAGCGCTTCCCGCGCCTGGGCAGTGAAAAGGAGCGTCCGATCCCGGACGCTCCTTTTTTCATTCGCGCTAACATGCGCGGGCCATGCAATTCGCCGAAGTCGCCGTCCAGAACGTCCGCGGTTTCTCCCCCGCCGGTCGCTTTGCCCTGAAGGCGGGGTACCTCGTCCTCAAGCCGCCCACGGCGGAGTCGAGCCCCCTGGCGGGCCTGTCCCTCGCGCTACTCTTCGCGGACGGGCGCGGTAGTGACGCCAGCTTCATTGCCGCCGGTGCGAAGTCGGGCAAGGCGGCCCTGACGTTCGTCGGAGTGGATGGGGTGACGTACCGCGTGCTGCGCGACCTGGGCGGCTCCGGGACGCTGCACCGGATGAACGCCACGACGCAGCAGCCGGAACTCGTCTCGTCGGACGCGTCGGAGATCAGCCAGTTCCTTCGCGGACAGGCGGGGCTGCCGCCGAAGACCACGTTCGAGCAGGTGTACTGCCTTCAGCCCGCGCAGCTCCCCTCGCGCCGCCCGAGGAGGCCCGTTGCCGCCGCGGCGAAGGTGGACCCGAAGACGTCCGGCAGGTACCCGTCGCTCGCGTCCGCGTCCACGGTGCTGCCCGCCGAAGACATCCCCGCCGCCGAGGCGAAGCTGCGCGCGCTGGAGCAGGAGCTGGTCGCCTCCACGGAGGTAGACAGCCTTCAATTCAAGGCGGACGGCGTGGCCTCCCAGCTCTTCGACGCCGAGCAGCGGCTGAAGGGCACCGAGGGGCTCAAGGTGGCCATCTCCGAGGCCGAGGCCGCCTGGCGCGCGGCGCCGACGCCCGAGTCCCTGGGGTTGCCCCAGGACATCGTGAATCGCCTGAAGCGCCACCCCAAGGTGCTTGCCCGGCGTGATGAGGCCCTGGCGCGCCTCAACGCGGACCGGGAGAACGAGGCGGAGGCGCGTCCCGCTACGGTGCCGCCCCTGACGCGGAACACGGGGTTCTGGGCTGGCCTGGGCGCGGGCGTGCTGTTCCTGGCGCTGGCCGTGGGCCTGGGCTTCGGTGTGGACCGGACCTTCCGCTATCTGGCGCTGCTGGACATCCCGGCCTTCGGCGTCGCCGCCTTCCTGGCGCTGCGCTACGTGGATGACTTGCAGAAGGCCACGCGTCACGGCAGCAAGGAGAACCGCTTCGACATCCGGGAGAAGAAGATCCTCGAGGAGTACGAGGCGGAGGCCGCGCCGCTGCGCATGGCGCAGAAGGCGCTCGACGTGGAGGAACTGGACGGCATCGCCCCGGCCCTGGAGCGCAAGGAGCTGCTGGGCGCGCGCGTCGCGGAGCTGCAGGACCAGTTGCAGACGATGGAGTCGGATCCGGACTATCTCGCGGCGGCAGCCCAGGTGCAGTCGCTGAAGGCGGAGGCGGAGGCGCTCAACGACGAGCTGACGCAGAAGGGCACCTACGTCCGCGACATGCGCGAGGTGGAGCGTGAGATGGGGCGGCTGAAGGAGTCCATTGCCCTGGCCAAGGCGCCTCCGCCACCGGCCGCGCCGGGCCCGGATGGTTTCGCGCCCGTGGAGACGCTGGAGGACCCGTCGCCCGTGCTGCTGTCCCAGGCGGCGGACGTGTTCACCACGGACCTCCTGTCCGCGCAGGCGATGCTGAAGGAGCGGTGCGTCCAGTACCTCACCGCGCTCACGGACCGGCGGTACCAGGGCATCGAGTGGGACCGCGAGGGCAAGGCCTTCGCACTGACGGCGGGCCGGCGGGTGCCGGTGGGCGAGCTCCCCGCGAAGGACCTGGACCTGTACTACCTGGCCCTGCGGCTGACGGTGGTGGAGAAGGCGAGCGCCCGCGTGAAGCGTCCCTTCCTGCTGGAGGACGTCTTCACGGGAATGGAGGAGGTGAAGCTGCCCCTCATCGCCCGGATGCTCAAGCACCTGGGCACGCTGACGCAGGTGCTGCACGTCACCTCGCACCCGGGCTTCGCGCAGATGTCGGACGGCCCCGTTAACGTCTGAGGCGACGTGGCGGGTTGCCTCCATTCGGAGGGCCGTCAGTGGAGGGGTGGATGCGACGGGCGGCGGCGGCTGAGCGGCGGGAGTACGGGAAGGC
>NZ_JABXEP010000115.1:0-27386 GCF_013372605.1 Myxococcus sp. AM009 | reverse complement strand
CTGCCCACCTCATCCCCGCCATCATCCCCACATGCGCCCCGCGACGGGTTGGCTTGCGAGCCACCCTCGCCCACGCTACATGCGCGACTCATGCAGCCCTCCGCCCGGACCGAAACCTCCATGAGTCACGACAGCGAGATCTCCTCCATTGACGACGCCATCCGTGACATCCAGGAGGGCAAGTTCGTCATCGTCGCCGACGACGAGGACCGTGAGAACGAGGGCGACCTCATCATGGCCGCGGAGAAGGTGACGCCCGAGCACCTGGCCTTCATGGTGCGCCACACCAGTGGCATCGTCTGCATGCCCATGCTGGCGGAGCGGCTGGACGCGCTCCACCTCCCGCAGATGGTGTCGGACAACACCGAATCCCACCGCACCGCCTTCACCGTCTCCGTGGACTACCGCCACGGCACCCACACGGGCGTGTCCGCGGCGGACCGCGCGAAGACCATCCGCGCCCTGGTGGACCCCACCAGCAAGGCCGACGACTTCCTGCGCCCCGGGCACATCTTCCCGCTCCGCTACCGCGAGGGCGGCGTCCTCCGCCGGGCCGGCCACACCGAGGCCACCGTGGACCTGTCCCGCCTCGCCGGCCTGTCCGCCTCCGGCATCCTCTGCGAGCTGGTGAAGGACGACGGCACGATGATGCGGATGCCGGACCTCAAGCGCTTCGCCCGCGAGCACAAGCTGTCGCTCATCACCATCGCGGACCTCATCGAGTACCGCCGCCGCAAGGACCGGCTGGTGCGCCGCGAGCCCGGCCAGCAGACCGTCAACACCCGCTACGGCGAGTTCACCGCCCTCACCTATTCGTGGCTGCCCGACGGCGTGAAGTCCCTCGTCCTGGTGAAGGGCGACCCGGCGTCGCGGCCCAGCGCCCTGGTGCGCCTGCACGCCGCCTGCGCCCTGGGTGACGTGTTCGGCTCCCCGTCGTGCAACTGCAACGTGCTGCTGGACCAGGCGCTGGCGCGCATCGCCCGCGAGGGCTCCGGCGTGCTGGTGTACCTGCCCGGCATGCACGGGGATGACTTCGGCATCCACCACAAGCGCAACACCGACGGCAGCACCGGCCCCACGCGCGGCCCCCAGGACTCGCGCGACCTGGGCATGGGCTGCCAGATCCTCACCGACCTGGGCATCCGCACGCTCCAGGTGATGACCAACTCGGACTTCACCTACCGCGGGCTCGCGGGCTTCGGGCTCACCATCGACAAGCGCGTCCCGCTCCAGCCGGACTGACGCGCCCCTCGCCGGGCGGGCCAGGGCCGGAGTTCAGCCCAGGTCCGCCAGCGCGCCCTTCACCGCGTCCAGCGTCGCGGGCAGCTCCACCGGCGGGTTGGCGAGCTGGCTCGTCACCTCCGCCAGCGCGCCGCGGTGGTAGCCCACCTTGAAGTCGGCGAACTTCAGACCGTGCGCGGTGGACACCACCGCCACGCGCGCGCCCCGGGCAATCACGCCCCGCGCCACCAGCTTCTCCAGCGCCGCCAGCGCCACGCCCGTGTGCGGACAGGTGAAGGTCCCCTCTCGGTCCGCGCGCGCGGCGGCGTTGGCCAGCTCGGACTCGCTGGCGTCCTCCACCACGCCGTCGAAGGCCTTGAGCACCTTCACCGCGCGCTTGAAGGACACCGGGTTGCCAATCTGGATGGCCGACGCCAGCGTGGGCTCGGCCCGCAGCGGCACCAGCTCCTGGAAGCCGCCCCGGAACGAGCGCGCCAGCGGGTTGGCCTTCTGCGCCTGCGCCACGGCGATGCGCGGCCGGCGGGTGATGAGCCCCAGCGACAGCATCAGCTCGAAGCCCTTGCCCAGGGCGCTGGCGTTGCCCAGGTTGCCGCCCGGAATCACCACCCAGTCCGGCGGCTCCCAGCCCAGGTCCTGGCAGAGCTCCACTGCGACCATCTTCTGGCCCTCGATGCGCAGCGAGTTCATCGAGTTGGCCAGGTACAGCCCCGTGTCCGCCGTCACCGCCTGCACCAGCTTCATGCAGCCATCGAAGTCCGTGTCCAGCGACAGCACCCGCGCCCCATTGGCGATGGGCTGCACGAGCTGCGCGAGCGACACCTTGTCGCGGGGCAGGAACACCACCGCCGGAATCCCCGCCGCCGCGCAGTAGGCGGAGAGCGCCGCGGACGTGTCGCCCGTGGAGGCACACGCCACCGCGCGCAGCGGAACGCCCCGGGCGCGCATGTGCTTCACCGCGGAGACGAGGACCGTCATCCCCCAGTCCTTGAAGCTGCCCGTGGGCGAGACGCCGCACTCCTTCAAGTCCAGCGCGGCCAGCCCTAGCGCCGCCGCCATGCGCGGCAGCGGCTTGAGCGGCACGCGGCCCTCGCCGAGCGAGACGATGTCCTCCGTGGGCAGCTGTGGATACGCCCACTCCCGCTTGCCCCACACGCCCGAGCCGTCCGGCAGGCGCGCGGAGCCGAAGCGTGTCTCGAAGCGGCGCTTCCACTCCGCCGCGGACACCGTGCCCAGGGCCTTCACGTCGTGCGCGACCTCCAGCAGGCCACCGCAGCGCGGGCACCGGTACACCACGTCCATCAGCGAGGCGCGGAAGTCACAGCCCTCACTGCACGCGTACTCCGCGCGGAACGCCGAAGCCGCCCCCTCGCTCATGCCTCCTCCAGTGCCCGCGTGCCACACTCCGGGCAGCTCTTCCCGAGCCGCACGCGGGTATGGCACGACACGCACGCGCGCCAGCCGTCATCGTCGGCAGGGGACTTTCCAGGCGCCGCGGCCACCGGGGGCTTCGCCCGAGGCAGCCGCATGCCGCAGTGGTCGCAGAGCAGCCCCGCCGCCTGGGTGTTGCGGCAGTAACGGCAGACGACGGCGCCCAGCGGCGCGGCGGTGCGCACACCGTCGTCCGGGGCACGGCCGGTGTCCAGCTCGGGCATGGGAATCACCGGAACGGCCCCCATGTCCCTGGCGCGGGTCAGTTGCAGGTCGGGGACCACCTGCGCCGGCAAATCTGGCCCGGAACGGAGCCGCGTCACGTCCAGGTCGGGCAACACGGCCGCGTCCACTGGCGCGCGGCCTCCGGCATGCGGTGTCACTTCCAGCTCCGGCAGCGTCGCGATGGGCGCGGGCTCCGCCACGGCCGCGGGGAACCGCTTGCCGCAGACGTCGCACTCCGTCCCTTCGGGCTGAACGTGGTCACAGAGCGGACAAATAATCATGATGTGCGAACGTTAGCGGGCCGCCGCCGACATGGCGAGCAAGCGGACACCCAGCCTGTCTCCCGCCTCGCTGGGTCAGGAGCCACCCGAGCCCAGGACGTCACCCCTGCGACAGGGGCTGCCCTGTCATGGGCACGAAGCGAACCGGCAGCAGGGACTCCACCTGGGGCACCTCTCCGGGCCGGAGGGCGCGCTGGATGCGCAGCAGCTGCTGGGTGCCTCCCTGGGGCCCCACCGGAATGAGCATGCGCCCGCCCGGCTTGAGCTGCGAAAGGAGCTGAAGCGGAACGTCTGGCGGCGCCGCGGCGGCGAGGATGGCATCGAAGGGCGCCTGCTCCGGCCAGCCCAGTGAGCCGTCTCCCTCCCGGAACGAGACGTTTTCAAAGCCCTGCCGCTCCAGCACCTCCCGCGCCGACCGGGCCAGCTCCGGGACGATTTCGACGGTGTAGACGGCGCGGCACAACAGGGACAGGAGCGCCGTCTGGTAGCCCGAGCCGGTGCCGACTTCGAGCACGCGCTCGTCCCCCTGGAGCTGGAGCGCCTCCGTCATCAGCGCCACGACGTAGGGCTGGCTGATGGTCTGCCCATGGCCGATGGGCAGCGGCACGTCCGCGCGGGCCTCTTCGCGCAGGTCCTCCGGCACGAAGTCGGCGCGGTTCAGCCGGGAGATGGCATCCAGGACCCGCGAGTCCTGGATGCCATGCCGCGACAGGTAGTCGGCCCTTCCCCAATCACCCATGCCCCTAGCCTAGCCATGACAGGCGCCCTAACCCACCCGTGCGAGCGCGAGCCGCCCTTCCCAGCGTTCCTCGAGCGCCTTCACGAGGCCCTGGTTCTCCTTCGCCTTCATGTCCGGGTCCTTCTCCAGGATGCGCCGGGCCTCGGACTGCGCCATGGAGAGCAGGTCTCCGTCCCGCGCCAGGTTGGCCACCGCCAGCTCGGGCAGGCCACTCTGGCGCGTGCCCAGGAATTCCCCCGGGCCTCGAATCTCCAGGTCCTTCTCCGCGATGACGAAGCCGTCGCTGCTCTGCTCCATCACCGTCAGGCGCTCGGCGGACTCCCAGGAGCGCGCGCTTCCGGCCACCAGGTGGCAGAAGCTCGCCGCCGCGCCGCGCCCCACCCGGCCCCGGAGCTGGTGAAGCTGTGACAGGCCGAAGCGCTCGGCGGACTCCACCACCATGACGGAGGCGTTGGGCACGTCCACGCCCACCTCCACCACCGTCGTGCAGACGAGCAGGTCCAGGCGCTTCTCGCGGAAGTCCTCCATGACGGAGTCCTTCTCCTCCGCCTTCATCCGCCCGTGCAGCAGGCCCACCTTCGCGTCGGGGAACACCTTCCGGAGCTTCTCCACGCCGCGCGTGGCGTCCTCCAGGTCCAGCTTCTCCGACTCCTCCACCAGCGGGTACACGACGTAGGCCTGGTGCCCCTTGACCAACTGCGCGCCCACGGACTCGTAGACGAGCGCGCGCTGCTTGTCGTTGAACACCCGCGTTTGAATGGGCGTGCGGCCCGGCGGGAGCTGGTCGATGACGGACAGGTCCAGGTCGCCGTACAGCGTCATGGCCAGCGTGCGAGGAATGGGCGTGGCCGTCATCACCAGCACATCCGGCTTGGGGCCCTTGCTCATCAGCGTGTGGCGCTGGAGCACGCCGAAGCGGTGCTGTTCGTCGATGACGGCCAGGCCCAGGCGTTCAAAGGAGACGTCGGCCTGGAGCAGCGCGTGCGTGCCCACCGCCAGCTGGATTTCGCCTCGGGCCACGGCCTCACGCGCCTGGCGCTTGGCCTTCGCCGTGCCCGCCGCGCTCACCAGGCCCACGCGGTAGCCCAGCGGCTCCATCACCTTGCGGAAGTTGCGCTCGTGCTGCTCGGCGAGGATCTCCGTGGGCGCCATGACGGCCACCTGGTAGCCGGCCTGCAACGCGATGAGGGCGGAGACCATGGCCACCGCCGTCTTGCCGCTGCCCACGTCTCCCTGGACCAGCCGGTTCATCGGCTCCGGGCGCGCCATGTCCCAGCAGAGCTCCTCCACCACCCGCGCCTGCGCGCCGGTGAGCTGGAACGGCAGCGCGTCGCGCGCCTTGGCCAGCCGGGGCTCGGACACGTCGAAGGAGATGCCGACCTCCGCCTTCACGCCCTGCCGCTTGAGCGCCATGCCCAGTTGGAGGAAGAACAGCTCGTCGAACGCGAGCCGCCGGTGCGCGGGGCTCTGGTGCGCGTCGAGCGCCTCCAGGTCCGCGTCCCCGGGCGGAAAGTGGATGAAGCGCAGCGCGTCCGGAAGGCCCATCAAGTCCAGGCGGCGGCGCAGGTCCGCGGGAAGCGGGTCCTCCAGTTCGTGCGCGTACTGCTCGCCGACGCGGGAGGTCAGCTCGCGGAAGGAGCGCTGCTCGCCGCGCTCGAAGCCCGGGTACACGGGGACGATGCGGTTGAAGTGGACCGACGTCGTGGAGTCCAGGTCCTCCGCCGGCTCTATCTCCGGATGGGCCATCTCCCGGCCCGTCATGGTGGCGCGGACCTCGCCGGAGAGGACGAGGCGCGTGCCCACGGTGAACCGGCTCTTCAGCCAGGGGCCCGCGTTGAAGTACGTGGCGGCGATGCTGCCCGAGCGGTCCCCCACGACGGCGCGGAACATGCGCCGGCCCTGGCGGCCCGCGACGAAGTCCGCCACCTTGACGATGCCCACCGTGACGCCCCGCTCACCGGGCTCCAGCTCCGCGATGGTGCGCAACCGGCGGCGGTCCTCGTAGCAGCGCGGCAGCATGAAGAGGATGTCGCCCATGCGGCGCAGCCCCTTCTTGTCGAGCGCCGAGACGAGCCTGGGCCCCAGCCGCTTGCCCAGCGTCTTCAGCGGCGACGACAGCGGCCCGGAGCGCGGCGCGATGGAGAGGAGCTTCGCCTCGGAGCGAGAGGCCTCCGCCGCGACAGCCCGCTTCTTCTTTCGCTGCGCCTTCTCCTTGCGCGTCTTCGCGCCGGGAACCGCCTCCGGCCCCGTGTCGAGCGCGGCCTGCCGGAGTCCCGGCTTCGCCCGAGACGACGGCGCGCCCTGCCGCCCGTCCGAGGGCTGCGGCGCGGCGACGTTCGCCCGCTGCGGCGCCATCCGCGGGGGCCGGGCCGCCAGGAGGTCCGAGTCCATCCCGGCCTGACGTCCCTGCGGCCCATCGGGACTCATGCGCGGCAGGGGCCCCGCACCGCCGCTTCCACGCACAGGGGCCGAGGCTCCCCGCGAAGCCGGTCCTCGAGGCGCCTCCGGCCGCGGGCGCGACGAGGGCAGTGGCTCCGCCGACTTCCAGGGCGGCACATACCCCGGGGGCGTCGTGCCTCCCGAGGTTACCGGAACAGCCTGCGGGGTGAGTGGCCGAGCCGGAACCGCGCCCTCCATCGTCACGCCGTGCAGCTCCGCGGGCAGCTCCACACCGCTGACCTTCAGCCCGGCCACGACGCGCCGGAGCGCGGCCTTGCGGCGCTCGGGCATGGCGTGGTCCACGTCGGGCAGCGCGGCCCTCAAGTGGTCCAGGGCCCGTGCGTCCACGCCGCTGGCCCCGGCGAGCGCGCGCTCCAGCACCGGGCGCAACGACTTCACGGTGGCCAGCATCGCGAAGTCGCGCTGGCACACGTACCGAAGGGGCCCAACAAGGCTGGCGAGCGGGTGGTTCACGCGGGGGGTCCGCCGTACATCCTACGGAACGGGGATGACGTCGCCCACAAAACGAGACCGGGGAAGCGAGCCCTGGCCCGCTCCCCCGGCAACTCACTGCGGCCTCCGAGAATCAGCTCTCGCTCGCCGCGGCCTCTTCCTCGGGCTCCTCGAAGCGGATCTCCTGGATCTCCAGCTCGCGCACGCCGCCGGGGCTCTGCACCGTGGCGACGTCACCCACCTTCTTGCCGATGAGCGCGCGCGCCACCGGCGAGGTGACGGCAATCCACCGCTTCTTCAGGTCGGCCTCGATCTCCCCCACGAGCCGGTAGCTCACCGGCTTGTCGGTTTCGGTATCGAGCAGGTCCACCGTCGCCCCGAAGATGACCTTGTCGCCGCCCAGCTTCGAAGGGTCGATGACCTCCGCGCGAGCAATCCAGTCGTTGAGGGTCAGGATGCGCCCCTCGATGTGCGACTGCTTCTCCTTCGCCGCGTGGTACTCCGCGTTCTCGCGCAGATCGCCATGTGCGCGAGCGACCTCGATCTCGCGCGAGATCTTCCCCCGCTCGACGGACTGGAGGTGCTTCAGCTCCTCCTTCAGCTTGCGCAGTCCGGACGGGGTCATCGGGATGTTGTCGCTCCCGCTGCTCATCGACACAGCTCCTTCCACCACACCCAGGTTCAAGACGATGGAGGGCCGACGCTCCGCTTCCAGAGCCCGGCCCCCGCGACCAGCGTCCAATGTAGGGAACCACTGACAAGTTGGTCAATGAAACCCGTACAGGGAACGGGAGATGGGCTGGGCGCGCGCCCGGTGACCCGCTAGTCTGCCCCCGTGCTGTCCGTCCAGGAATTGCGCGCGCTCGGTGCCGCGCTGCCCTCCAGTACCTTCCAGCGTCAACTGGGGCCTTTCGCACTCATCCAGCGCCCGCCCTCCGAGGCCTCGGCCGCGGTGCTCGCCCCCACGCGCATGGCGGCGCCCTCGGAAATCGAGCAGGGCATGCTGGCCTTGCTGTTCGAATTCGAACACCTGCGCGTCGCCACCCTGCCGCCGCTCGACGCCACCGACCGGCTGCGCATTGGCCGCCGCATGGACTGCGACCTGGTCGTCGACGACGCGTCCGTCTCCAAGATGCACGCGGAGCTGCGGTGGAACGAAGCCGACCAGCGCTGCACCGTGCAGGACCTGGGCTCCACCAACGGCACCTTCCTCAACGCCCGCTCCCTGGGTGGCCGCGAGGCGGTGCTGCGCGACGGCGACATCCTGAGCGTGGGCAACGTGCAGTTCTGGTACCTGCTCACCCGCACCCTGCATGAGCGCCTGCGCGCGGGCGAGGCCACCGGGCTGGGCTCACGCAGCGGCTGAGCCTTCACGCGTCCCCACGCCCACGCTGTTTCCGAACGCGACAGGAGCCCGCATGTCCACACCGCCACGCGACGAGCGCGACTACTTCGAGCGCATCCACCGTCACCGCGCAGGTGCCGCATGGGAAGGTGGCCACGTATGGGGACATCGCCGTCATCGTCGGTGAGGGCTGCGATGCCCGCGTCGTGGGACATGCACTGGGCGCGCTGGGCGCCCGCGCGGACAGCGTGCCCTGGCAACGCATCATCAATCGCACGGGAGGCATCAGCACCTCCGGTTATGGACAGCGCGAGGCCCTGGAGGCGGAGGGCGTCACCTTCGACGAGCGAGACCACGTCCGGATGGCGTCACATCACTGGACTGGGCCCAGCGAGACGTGGGCCCGCGCCCATGGGTTCCAGCCGTTGCCTCCGCGCGAAGTCGTAAAGACACCCGGCGCGCAATTGAATCTGTTCTGAACAGGCGGTCGCCTTCCCGTCTGCTTGCGTCAAGGCACAGACGCGCGAAAGTTCGGACTCCGGCCACGGGGCCGGCGTCCAAACATGCCGCTCGCGCTGCTCCGCTGGGGAGTCTTCATCCTCCTGTGCCTGTTCGCGCCCCAAGCCCTCGCCGGCGACGCAAAGCCCCGGCGAAGTGAGGCGAAAGGGGCGCGGCTCGTGCGTCTCAAGAACGGGCAACTGCTCCACCACGACGCCGCGGACGCGTACCGGCGGATGAAGGCTGAAGCCCGCTCGAAGAACATCTACCTCTGGGTCCGCAGTGGCTACCGCTCCCCCGCGAAGCAACGGCGGCTCTATGAGCGCTACCGCAAGGGCAAGGGGCCCCAGGCGGCGCGGCCCGGGCGCTCCAACCATCAACGGGGCCTCGCGGTGGACCTGGTCATCGGCGGCGTCAAGACGCCGACCTATGACTGGCTCGTGTCGAATGCCTGCCGCTTCGGCTTCAAGCGCACGGTGCGCTCCGAGCCCTGGCATTGGGAGTACCGCCCGCGCAGCACCCGCGAGCCGGCGCCGGGCCGCGACTGCGTGGGCCGGCCCTTGAAGCGCCCGCGGCCCGGGCCTCCTCCCGTGGCGAGCACCGAGAAGAGCTGAGGCGCGCTAGCTCCAACGCGGGGCGTCGTCAATCCGACCCCAGGGCATCCCGACCTCACGGGTTGGGGCCATTTGGCCGGGGGGACTGATTTTTATCAGACATCTCGATTACGGTGAGCAGCCATGCTCGTCGTCACATCGAACCTCGAAGCCGTCACCGTCCACGCGGAGGGGGCGCTTTGTACGCGGGTCGCCACGGTTCCCATGGCGGGAGGGATGCTGCCCTCGCAGGTGCGAATCAATGGCCTGCCCTTGTCGTTGCAGCCAGGCTCGCTCCGGGCGTCCGTGGTCCACGGCCCGTCGGGGCTCGCCGTGCGCGACCTTCGTCCCACCTACGACGTCCAGCTTCCGCCCGAAGTCGACGTGCCCACGGAGCACCGTGCCGTCGAGGAGGCCGAGCACCGCCTCTCCGACCTCACGCAACAGCTCGCCCGCGTGGGTCAGGAGCTGGAGGCGCTGTCGAAGCTGTCCCCTGGATTCCCCCCCCGACCGAAGGAAGCACAGGAGCCCCGGGACGCCCCCGTGTCCGCGATGCTGTCGCTCATGTCCTTCGTGGACACGGAGCTGGCGGCGCTCCATTCGCGGAAGCTGGAGCTGGAGCGGCAGCAGCGTGACGCCGAAGCCGAGCTGCGCTTGCGGCGCAGCCGCGTGGCCGAGGCCTCATCATCCGTGCGAGGCCAGCGCGCTCGCGTGTACCGCGCCGTCGTGCTGACGCTGTCAGGCCCCCTCCCCGCGGACCAGGGTGCTCGGCTCGCGCTGGAGTACGCCGTCCAGGGGGCGCGCTGGGTTCCCACCTATGACTTGCGCCTGCCGCGCACGCTGGAAGAGGGGACGCTGCGCATGCGCGCGTCCGTGCTCCAGCGCACCGGCGAGGACTGGACGGGGGTGAAGCTCGCCGTCTCCACCGCGGACCTCGCCCGCCACGCGGAGGTCCCCGAGTTGAAGGCGCTGCGCATTGGCCGCCACCAGCCGCCTCCCGCGCGTTCGGGCTGGAGAGAGGCGCCACCGGGGCTCGAGGAGCTGTTCGCGGGCTACGACGCCAGCCTGCCCACGCCGGTTCAGCCCGAGCCCACGCCCCAGCCCGCCGTCTTCGAACAACCCCGGAAGAAGAACAAGAGCGGCGCCATGCCCATGGAGGCCGAGCCAGACTCCGCCATGGAGGAAGTGGCCGAGCCACCTCCTCCACCACCGGGGGCGGCGCCTCGACGCGCACCGGCGCGCCCCAGCGCCGCGGCCCCGTTCCCAGAGAAGAAGAAGTCCCGGGGCGGCGTCATGATGCCGCGCGCGAGCCGGCCGCCACCTCCGGACCCGTTCAAGGCGGAGGACGAAGGTTCGTTCGACGATGACGAGGACGGGCTCAGCCTGGATGCCGCCTCGCTGGGCGGTGGTGGTGGTGGTGGCGAGCGTTCTCCTCCGAGGCAGGAGCCCTCCGACGCGCTGCTGGACTACGACCGCTTGACGATGGCGCCCGCGGAGGACCTGGGCGCGCGTGGCAGGCTGCAACCGCGTCCCGGGCACGTCACCCGGGAGCTGGTGGCCCTGGCGGAGGTCCACGCGCAGATCGACATCACCGTGCGAGTCGCGCTGAGCCTGCAGCAGACCTCATCCGTTTGGGCGGCCCCCGCGCCGGCCTGGTCGCAGCCGCCACGGACGTCCTCGCCGCACTTCGATGCGCGCTTCGAAGTGGAGACGCGCGCGGACGTGCCTTCGGACGGCGCGTGGCACACCGTGCCGGTGTTGTCGGTGCCGGTGGGGTTGTCCGCGGAATATGTCTGCGTCCCCTCCGTGGAGTCGCGGGCGTTCCGCACGGTGCGCGTGGAGAACCGGACGCCATATCCGCTGCTGGCAGGTCCGGTGGACGTCACGCTGGAGAACGAGTTCCTGATGACGTCTCCTTTGCCCACCATGGCCCCGGGCTCGACGCAGCGGCTGGGGCTCGGCGTGGAGGAGTCCATCAAGGTCGCGCGCAACACGCGCTTTGACGAGGCGACGGGCGGCATGTTCGGCGGCTCGACGATGCTGACGCACCACGTCTCGGTGGAGCTGGCGAACCGGCTGGCCAACCGCGTCCTGGTGGAGGTGTGCGAGCGCGTGCCCACCGTCCCCGCCAGCACGGAGAAGGACATCAAGGTGGAGGAGCTGGAGGTCGCCCCGCTCTGGCAGAAGCGCCTGCCCCTGCCCGGCGAAGAGAAGGTGGAGGGCGAGCGCGCGTGGCGCGTGGTGCTCCAGCCGGGTGAAGCACAGACACTGAAGGCGACATGGACCGTCAAGATTCCGGGCAACAAGATGCTCGGCGGCGGAAACCGGAGGACATGATGGGCACCCCTTTCATCCTGCCCGTGGTCAAGGTCACCGTCCTCGAGGACCGGGCGCTCGTCGAGCGGCGGGGGGAGATTCCCCTGTCCGTGGGAACGCAGCGGCTGGTCATCCAGGGACTGTCCCCGCTCGCTGTGGACCGCTCGCTCCAGGCGAAGGTGGCGGGTGGCACCATCTCCCAGGCGCGCATCCGCAGGGCCGCGAAGCCGCAAGCGCCCGAGGCCGAGCGCGAACACCGCACGGCGCTCGGAAAGCGCGTCGCGGAGCTGGAGCAGGAGCTCCGGCGCGTGGCGGCCGACGAGACCCGGCTGTCGGCCCGGCTGCGGCTGCTGGACACCGCGCGCGTCGAGGTCCACCGCGCCATCTCCGAGCAGGCAGGCGCCGGACAATCGCGGCCGGAGACGTGGCGGGAGCAGCTGGAGACCGTGCGCCGCGAGCAGGTGTCGGCGGACTCGGCGCTCCGTGAGGCGCAGCGCCAGACGCTGCGACTGCGGGAGCAGCTCGACGAGGCGCGGGGCTCGCAGACGGCCGTCGAGCTCCTGGAGCCGAAGGCCGACGTCCAGGCGGAGCTGGAGGTGGGCCACCCCACCGGCGGGCCCGCCACGTTGTCCGTCACGTACCTGGTGCCCTGTACGGCCTGGCGGCCCTCCTACCGCGCCACGCTGTCCCGCGAAGGCTCCGGCGAGTCCGTCACCCTGGAGTGCGAGGCCGTCGTCTGGCAGCGCACCGAGGAGGAGTGGAAGGACGTGGAGCTGGCCTTCTCCACCGCGCGGCCCACGCTGGGCGCCACGCCGCCGCGGCTCCAGGAGGACCGGCTGTGGCTGCGAGACAAGACGGAGCGCGAGAAGCAGGTGGTGGAGGTGGCCATCCGCGAGGAGGTCATCCAGACCGCGGGCGAGCCCGGCGCGGCGCGGCAGGAGGATGCGCTGCCGGGCATGGACGACGGCGGTGAGCCCCTGACGGTGACGGCCCCGCATCGGGCCACCGTGCCACCCGACGGCGAGCCTTATCGCGTCCCCCTGTTCCAGTTCACCGCGCCCGCGGCCTCCGAGCTGGTGGCCATGCCGGAGCAGTCCCCGCTGGTGCACCGGGTGGCCCGCTTCGACAACACGGGCCCCACGGTGTTGCTCGCGGGGCCCGTGAAGCTGGTGCGCACCCACGGCTATGTGGGGCGCGCGCAGCTGCGCTTCACCGGCAAGGGTGAGCGCGTGAAGCTGGGCTTCGGGAGCGAGGACGCGCTGCGCGTGGCGCGCACGGAGGACGTGGGACGGGAGACCAGCCGGCTCACCGGTCGCAAGGTGACGACGCACAAGGTGCGGCTGTTCCTCTCCAACATGGGCGCGCAGGCGGTGCCGGTGGCCATCGAGGAGCGGATTCCCGTCTCCGAGGTGGAGGCGGTGGAGATTCAGTTGCTGAGAGAGAGCACGAAGCCCGCGCCCGCCCGCGTCAGCGAGGAGGGCATCATCCGCTTCGAGCTGACGGCGTCGCCCCGCTCGCAGCAGGAGCTGGCGCTGGACTACGTGGTGACGAGCGCGGCGAAGGTGGCCGGGCTCTGAGCAGGCTCGGGTTCCACCGCGAAACAGCCCTGGGGGGCCGGGACTTCCGCCTCGGCTGCGGCGGCAGCATTCATCCCCCCGGGAGGAAGCCTCATGAGCGTCACTCGCGCGGTGTGCACCGTCGGCATGCTGGTGTCTGCCTGCCTGTCCGCTCCGGCCGTGGGGGCAGCGCCGCCCCCGGAGCAGGAAGCGACGCTCCCACCGCCACAGCTCGCGGTGGAGGTCGGTGGGACGCTATCTCCCATGCGGCATCCCGCGACGGAGGTGCCGACGCTGCGTTCACGGGTGAAGACGGTGAGCGCCCGGAAAGGCGCGGCGCGACTCTCCGGAGGGCTGCACTTCAACCTCGTCCGCGGCTCCGAGCGGAGCGACTGGTGGTGGACGAACGGCATCGACTGGTACCTGGCGGGAGGTGACGTCCAGGTCCTGGCGCTGCGGCCGGGGCTGGAGAAGCGGTTCTCGCTGACGCGAATCGTGACGCTCGGGGTGAGCGCGTTCGGCAGCGCGGCGGAGGTCTCCCTGCCCACGGGCCGGATCGGCGACAACAACTTCTACGAGGGCCGCATGCGCAAGTGGAGCTTCGGCGCGGGCGGACTGGCCGCGATCCAGCTCAAGCTCGGTCGCTATGTGCATGCCCGCATGCACGGCGGATACACGCACTACTTCGAGAAGGCGGGTGGGCTTCGACCGACTCCCGAGGCAGCCCCGTTCACGGTTTCGCTGGATGGGCCGTTCGCTGGGGCGCTGCTTGGATTGGACCTCTAGAAGCCGCGTCGCGCACCTGTTCCCGGACCTGCCGGGCGGCGAGCCCTTGCGGCACGAGCTGGAAGAGCGCATCGCGAAGGAAGCGCCCCGCTGAATTCTCCCACTGGCCCACGCGCCCCAGGCTCCAGGAGCGCGTCACGAAGCTGTTGGCGCGCTCGAGCCGGCATTGCTCGTAGGCCGCCAGCGCCGCGTCCACGGGGCCCTCGCCAGCCAGACACTCCGCCAGCACCACGGCGTCCTCGATGGCCTGACACCCACCCTGCCCCAGGTTGGGCGTCATCGGGTGCGCGGCGTCTCCCAGCAGCGTCACCCGACCCCGGCTCCAGCGGCTGGCAGGCGGCCGGTCGTGGATGTCCGTGCGGAGGATGTTCGCCTCATCCGTCGCGGCGATCAGGTCCGCGATGGGCGCGTGCCACCCGCCGAAGATGGACCGCAGCCGGGCCCGTGTCTCCCCGGGAGCATCCTGCCCACCAGCCGGAGCATTCCGCGTGGCGAACCAGTACGTTTGTCCGAAGCCAATGGGCACCACACCGAAGCGCGCCCCAGGGCCCCACGTCTCTGAGACAAGTCCCGGCGTCGCGCTCGGGACGTCTGGACATACGCCCCGCCAGCTCGTGTAGCCCGAATAGCGCAGCGGCGCGTCGCCCAGCAGCGCCCCACGCACCACCGAGCGCAACCCGTCCGCGCCCACCAGCGCATCGCCCGTCACCGAACTCCCGTCCGACAACCGCACCGTCACCGTCTGGCCGTCGTCGTGAAACGCCGTCACGGTGAGCCCCAGCCGGACGTTCTCCTCCCCGGCATGGGCCAGCAGCACGGACTGGAGCCGCGCCCGGTGGACGCACACCAGCGGCAGCCCCAGCTCCTCCTGAATCCGAGTCACCGGGAGCCGCGTGAGCGCCGAACCCGACGGCCTCAGGATCGCGCTGTCCGTGGGACACGCACCGGCCTGGGCCACCTCGTCACACAGGCCGATGCGGCGCAGGGCCGCCGAGGCGTTCATCTGCACCGTGAGGCCCGCGCCCACCCACTTCAGGGAATCGGCACGCTCGAAGACGGTGACGGAGAGGCCCACGCGCCGAAGCGCGCAGGCCAGGGTGAGTCCACCAATTCCAGCCCCGGCCACGAGAACATGCCTGGGTGATGACGTGCTCATGCGCCGCGCTTTAGCAGGTCTGGCTCGGCGAGTCGCGACGCATGTGCAACCCAGTGACGGGAGGTCAGTGCTGCACCACCGCCACGTAGTTGCCGTACCGCGTCTGGATCTCCGACACGTACTTCACCGGCTCGGAGCCGCGGACATAGCCGTGACGGGCTCGCCGGAAATACTGCGGCTGTTCGAGCAGCAGCATCGCCTTCGCCACGTTGCCGTACCACTTGTTCGGATCCAACCCCTGCTCGATGGCCAGCCGGCGGGCGTCCAGGACGTGGCCCAGCCCCGCGTTGTAGGAGGCCAGCGCGAAGCGCAGCCGCTGCTTGAAGGGAATCTCCGGAGCGATGCGGCCCAGCATCTGGTGCATGTACTTCACCCCCGCGTGGATGCCCTGCTCCGGGTCCTCCAGCTTGACGAAGCCCAGCTCCTTCCCGGTGACGGGCATCACCTGGAAGAGCCCCTGGGCGCCCACGTAGCTGCGCGCCTTCGGGTTGAAGCGGCTCTCCTGGAACATCTGCGCCACCATCAACCGCCAGTCCAGGCCGTACCGCGCCGAGTACGACTGCACCAGGGGGTCGTAGGGCGAGATGCTGCCCTCGGCCGTCGCGAGGCTCGTCGGGGGCGGCTGGTGGCGGCGGCCCTCGAAGTAGCGGCGGCGCGTCATGTTGTACTCGACGCCCCGGTACGTCTTCTTCACGAAGCCATCGAGGAACGCCTGCAGCTTCGCGTTCTCCTTCCGGACGGCGAAGGCGATGCCGTAGTGGCCGTCCTTCCCAGCAGGCTCGCCCTGCCCCGGCAGCGTGAGGGCGGCCTCCACGTCATCCCGGAACACCAGCTCCGCGGCCAGGATGTGGCTGTCGGTGATGGTGTACGGAATCTCGCCGCGCGCCACGCGGTCCAGGAGCGCGCTGATCTCCTGGTCCTCGGGCTCCTCGACGACGTTGAAGCCGTGCGCGCCCTTCAAGGCGCTCAGCGTCGCGGCGTGGCTGGTGCCCTTCGGCACATGAACCGTCTTCCCCTTCAGCGCCTCCAGCGACGCGAGCTTGGGGGCTCCGCTGCGCTGGACCAGCACCTCGTCCGTGTAGAGGTACGGGCGGCTGAACGACACCAACTCCCGGCGGGCCGCGGTGTCCGTCATCGCCGCGGCGATCAGGTCCCCGCGCCCTTCCCTCAACCACGGGATGAGCTGGTCGAAGGTCGGCGGCACGACAATCTCCAGCCGGACGTCGAGCTCCTTCGCGATCATGTTCGCCAGGTGGTAGTCGAAGCCGGCCTGGTCGCCGCGGTGGAGGTAGTAGCTGACGGCGCTGTTGCGCGTGAGCACGCGCAGCACGCCACGCTTGCGGATGCCGTCCAGGTCCCCGGTGAACCGCTTCTCGCGGTACTCCGTGAGGGCGAACTCCACCAGGAACGTGTTCAGCGCGGTGCGGAGCTTCGGGTTCTCCAGCCGCATGGCCCACGCCAGCGGACGGGCCTTGGCGACGGGAAAGAGTCCTTCCACATCCGTGTTGTACGTCTCGATGGCCGCTAGCAGGTGGCTGTCCACCACCGTCAGGGGAAGCTCCCCGCGCGACACCTGCCACACCAGGTGCTCGGGCTCGGCGGACTCAGGGGCCTCCGCGATGACGAGCCCCGGGGCCTCCTTCTTCGCCAGCGCCTGGAGCGACGCGGCGAAGGTGGAGCTGGCGCGGACGTGAACGGTGCGGCCCGCCAGGTCCTCCACCTTCCGCGGCAGGTTGTCCGCGCCCCGGCGGCCCACGACGACCTCGTTGACTCGCGTCAGGGGGCGCGTGAAGGCGACCTGCTTCTCCCGGTCCTTCGTCACCGCCAGGTCGGCGGCGATGACGTCCCCGTGGCCCTCCTGAAGCAGCGAGATGAGCTTGTCGAAGCTGTCCACGGTGAGGAACTCGACCGCCAGTCCGTGCTTCGCCCCGAAGCGCTCCAACAACGCCCGGTCCTGCGCCTTGGGCATGCCCTGGCGCGGGAGGAAGTCCTCGTCGGTGCCCTCCACCAACACGCGCAGCACGCCCCGCTTCTGGAGCTCCGGGAGGTCTCCCTTGAACGGAGGCTCCTTCATCCGCGCGCTCACCGACTCCGTGGTGGCGCCCGTGGGCGCAAGGGCCGCTTCCGGAAAAGGTGAATCCTCCGGGTTCGCCGAGGCCGCTGAAGCAGGTGCCGGCGGTTTCGCCGGAGCCTCCGCAGACTCCTTCTTGCAAGCGACCAACAGGAACAGGGCGGCGGAGACGAGCCACCGCGCGGACGACGGGCTTGGACGGACCAACGGCATCAGGATGTACCCCCTGGGCACGGATGTCCGCGACGCGCCGCCCCCAGGACGGAGGCGCTCGAACACCCTCGGCGTAAATCTCTACCCGATTCCGCACGGTCGATTGAACCCACCCCTGGCCTTGACTTGCCGGGTGGATTCCGAAGCGCGGCGGACGCGCACACATGCGCACTCACGTTGAGTGCGCGGCTCACCCGAACCAACGACCCGCTTCGGGCGCGAAGACGCGGACGCGTTCAGCCAGCGACGGCGGCAGCCGCGCGCGCAACGTGGCATGGACGGCGTCAGGAGGAAGCGCCTGGCTGAAGTGCATGAGGACCAGTGCCTCGTTGCGGAACTGGTCCGCGCGCGCGAGGAGTTCGTCCAGGTGGAGATGCGCCTTTGCCTGGGCGTCCTGCACGGAGTGGTGCGCGTCGACGAAGGTGCACTCGAGGATGAGGACTCGCGAGTCGAACAGGCTCGGCTCCGTGTCCAGGACGCGAGACACGGTGTCGGTGGCGTAGGCCAGCTCCAGCCGCTCCACTTCGTCAAAGAGCGCTTCGCCCGCTTGCCTGCGCCTGGCGATCTCCTGAGGCGGCAGTGACTGGTGCTCGGGACGGAGCTTCGCGACCCGGCGGAAGAACTGATACCCGAGCGACGGCACCGGATGATGCGTCCGGAACGCGCGGACGAACAGCCCATGCCCCAGGGGCCGCACGTCCCCCGGCAACATCGGCACCGTGTCCACCTCCATGGAGGTGTGGTGCAGGCGCGACATCACGGCGAGCGACGCCTGGACGTTCTCCTCGATCTCCGCGGGCAGGAAGACCTGGGGTGCCCCCTTGCCAATGAGCCGGCGGATGCCGAGCAGCGAGCCCAGCCCGCTGGCATGGTCCGGGTGCGCGTGGCTCAGGAAGATGCGGTCCGAGCCACAAAAGGAACGAATGGGCAGCCCCACGTCGAGCACCACGTCCAGCTCGGGCACCTGGAGCGACGTGTACACGCCGCCCACGGAGACGCCTCGGACCGTGTAGGGACCTGCCTGGACTTCAGTGAGCGATGTACGCATCGTTGCGACTCCCCTCCAGTCAGGGCCCTATATGGAAAACGCCTCTCTTCAGGAAGTCGTCGCGCCGGAAGGCATCTGCTACGGCTGCGGCAGCAAGAACCCTCACGGCCTGCACATCCAGAGCTACTGGGATGAGGACGGCATCCACGTGGTGGCTCGCCACACGCCCGATGACCGGTACAGCGGCTGGCCGGACCTCGTCTACGGCGGGTTGATTGCCATGCTGGTCGACTGTCACTCGAACTGGACGGCGATGGCGTACCACTACCGCGCGGAAGGCCGCTCACCTGGCAGCTCGCCGGCCATCGAATGCGTCACCGGGAGCCTGGGCGTGAAGTTCATCAAGCCCACGCCCATGGGCGTCCCACTCACCCTCCGTGCGCGGGTGGAGGGCGAAGTCGGACGCAAGAGCCGAGTCCTCTGTGAGGTCTTCGCCGGCGAGACGCTGACCGCGGTGGGCGACTCCATCTTCGTCCGCGTCGACACGGCCCGGTTGAAGGCCGCGGCGCACGGCCGCGAAGGCTGACGCGACAGCCCCGAGCCCTACCCCTTGTCGGGCACTGGCAGGCCCAGCTCGGCGCGCAGCTCCGCGGCGCCGCGCCCCATCTGGTACCGGCGATGGTTCTCCGCGGTGCTGAAGCTCCGGGTCTCCATCCGGTCCACGTAGAGCGCGCCGTCCAGGTGGTCCAGCTCATGCTGGAGGATGCGCGCGTACCAGCCCCGGGCCTGGATTGTCACGGACTGGCCGTGCTCATCGAGCGCCTCCACGCGCACGGCGCTGGCGCGCGACACCAGGGCCGCGAAGCCCGCCACGCTCAGGCACCCTTCGTGGAACTCCGCGGGTGCCGCGTCCTCCACCACCAGCCTGGGATTGATGAGGACGTGGAAGGGAACGGGCCTGCGTCCTCGCGCCGCCAGCTCCCTCTCCGACAGGCCCGCCTGATACTCGGCCCGGTCCTCGATGACGACGACTCGCAGGCCCACGCCCACCTGGGGCGCCGCCAGCCCGACACCGGGCGCGTCCCGCATGGTGTCGCGCATCTGCTCGATGAGTCGCGCCGTCTCCGGGCTGGCAAGCTCCTCCGGCGTCAAATCGCGCGCCTTGCGCCGCAGCACCGGGTCCCCCGCCTGGACAATCTTGAGCACCATGCCGCCAGCGTAGCAGGGCCCGCTACGCGCCGGACTGACGACGGCGCTCCACCCACTGCCGTCCGGGGGTGGTGTCCACTCCGCACCGTTCCAGACCAGGGAAGACGACGTCATGCAGGGCCTGGATGAACACCTCGAGCTTGCGCGCATGCGGCAGCACGCCGTGCGCCAGGAGCGTGGCGCTGTCCGCAGCGGACAGGCCCTTCGCGAAGAGCCTGGGCGACACGCTCTCCTCCAGCATCTCAGGCAGGTACGGCGACAGGAGCGACACGTCGCCCGCTTCGGCGGCATGCGTGAGGCAGGCCCACCCCAGGCGGCTGTGCGCGACCTCGTCCCGAAGGATGTCCCGAAGCACCGCGCGCACCCGCGGCGGTCCTTCCACTGCCAGGACCGAGGTCAACCCGGCCGTGCTCTCTGTCTCCGAGATGCAGCAGGCGGCGACGACTTCGTAGAGCACTCGCTCGCGAAGGCCGAGGTCTCGCGGCGCGGTCTCCCGCGCCACCAGGGGCACGGGCGGCATCACCTCTTGCCCGTAGGCGCGCGCCATCAGCTCGCACATGCCCGCGTGGCGCCGTTCGTCCTCCGCCGCGCGGCGCGCGAGCTCCACCAGCGCTTCGGGAGTGGTCAGCGCCTTGAGCGCTCCCGCCAGCCGGGCGAAGCGCAGGCTCGCGTCCAACTCCCCCTGCCTGCGGAAGACCCAGGTCTCCGCGACGAGCTGCCGGAGCGCGGCCGGCATCGTTCTCCCCGGTCTTCGGGGCAGGCCCGGGTCGGCCGGACAGCCATCATCAGGAGCGTCGTTCATGGTGGCCTCGAAGCCCTGAGCGTAGCCGACGTGCGAGACAGGCCGCGCGAAAGGAAGCATTTGTCGCAGCGAGTCATTGCGGTGGGCAGCGCACGGTGCGGACGCAGGCGCGTCCACGCTGATGCTAGGCTGACGCGCCATGGCTCGTCGCAAGAAGGCCGATGAACTGGCCTCCCGCGTCCGAAACCTGCTCGCGATGGACGCCGCGGGCATCATGCGCAGGCTCGAGGCCCGCCAGGATGAGATGTTCGCGCTCTTCTCCCGCCTGCGCAGCCGCGAACCGCTCCTGGACTCCATCGCGTCGCGGTACGCCAGCGGCGCGTTCGACCAGCTCATCCACCTGCCCGAACAGGAGCAAGCCGTGGTGGACCACTTCTACGGCCGCCTGGACGAGCTGCGCTGGTACTTCACGTACACCGAGGACATGCCCGGCACCGCCCAGCTGATCTTCTCCAAGCTGCACAAGCGGCTGGAGGAGTCCTACCGCGTGCTCGTGGTGACGCTGGGCCCGCCGGTTCCGCCAGATGGCTCCCGCGTGGTGGACGTCGAGGCCGTCCGGCACGACGCCGCCGAAGCACCACCGCGAAAGACGCTGGCACGCACCACGCGGCGCGCGTGAGTCGCCCCGCCCACGAACAGGATGACCGAGTGACGGACACGACAGGCCCGGGGAAGAGAACCGACTCGGCTTCACGAGTCATCGCGGCCTCGCCAGAGGCTCTCTACCAGGCCTTCGTGGAGCCCGAGGCCGTGGCGACGTGGCTCCCACCGAAAGGCATGAAGGGCCACGTCCACGCGTTTGAACCCCGCGCGGGCGGGACGTACCGGATGACGCTGTCCTACGACACCGCGGACCACAGCGCGCCCGGGAAGACCTCCGCGCACGAGGACGTCGTCGAGGGCCTCTTCGTGGAGCTCGTCCCCAACGAACGCGTCGTGCAGCGATTCGCGTTCGAATCGGATGACCCCGCCTACGCGGGCACGATGACCATGACCTGGACGCTGACGCCCGTCGCCGGGGGCACCCGCGTCACCATCACCTGTGAAGACGTGCCCGAAGGCATTCGCCAGGAGGACCACATCGAGGGACTGACCTCGACCCTGGCGAACCTCGCGGCCTACACCAGGTAGCCGAACGCCCGTGCCTCACGCCGCGGGAGCAGGCGCCGCCGCCACTCCGGCATCACCGGCCTGGCGCTTCGGCGAGAGCTTCCGCATGGACGTCTTGCCCACCACGACGTCCACCATCTTCTTCGCGCGAGTCCAGACGCTCTCCTGCACGTAGGGGATGCCGTACTTCGCGCAGAGCGCCTTCACCTGCGGCTGCACCTCCCGGTACTTCAGCATCGGCAGGTCCGGCCAGAGGTGGTGCTCAATCTGGTAGTTCAGCCACAGGTGGGCGAAGTCGTTCAGGTCTCCGCCCGTCCGGTAGTTCGCGCTGCCAATCACCTGCTGCACGTAGCGCTCGCCACGGCTCTCCGGCTTCGAGTCGAACCGGTACAGGTCCTCACCCGTGTGGTTAGGGCCCACCACCAGGAACGTGTGCAGGCTGGTGAGGACGTCCGCCATCACCGAGTTGCAGAACGCGCTGAACGACGCCCACGGCCCCAGCACCAGGTAGAGCGCCGGGAAGAGCCCGAACTGCACGGCCGAATACGGCAGATAGCAGCTCAGCAGCAGCTCCTTCAGCTCCTCGCGCGTCAGGTCCCCACCCTTGCGTCGGCCCTTGCGGCGCAGCGAGCTGAGCGTCTCCGGCGCGTAGTAGCTGGCCCGCCACGTCAGCGCGAGCAGCGCGAGCTGCACGTACCGCAGCGCCAGCGAGCGCTCCGGGTTGCGCAGCGTCCCCTCCGCGTTGCGCTCCAGGAGGTCGGGGTCCGCGTCCTCGCCGGTGTGCGAGTGGTGGAGCACGTTGTGCTCGAACACCCAGGCCTCCGGCAGCATCCAGTCGAGCCAGTCGAGGTAGCGGCGGCGCCCCTTCGCGAAGCCCTTGCCCGTGCGAGACGCCGGCAGTCCCGGCACCCTGTCATAGCCCCGGTGCCCCACGTGGTGCATCAGCAGCCAGCGCGTGGACCGCCCCACGCTGAGCGCCGCCGCGCTGAGCGGGTTCGGCGCCAGCCAGCACGTCGCCGCGCCCAGCACGGTGGCCGCCCTGCCCCAGCGCTCAATCTTCCGGAGGTGCGCCGCATCCGCCTCGCCGAGCGATGCGTCCAGTTGCTCTCGCAGCGCCTTCAGCTCACGGAGAAACCCCTCCACGTCCACGGAAGAAATGTCGAAGTCGGGGGCGGGCTGGGACGGCATGAAGAGCTCTCCTGGGTCACGGAGGTGGCGCGAGGGGGAAGGAGGCAACGGCGCGGCGCGAAAGGTAGCCGCCAGGGTCCGCGGGCGTCCAGCCACGCTTTCCCTCGGCCCCTGCTTCCGCTTGAGGCCATGCGGAGGCACGAAGCGCGGGTTATACCCCGCACTCTGAGTCCGCCCCCACGGGGTGGCGACTCACGCCCTTCGAAAGCAAGGTTCCGACATGACAGACCTGTTCGCGCCCCTCGAGCTCCGAAAGAGCGTCATCGCGCCCAACCGCATCTGGCTGGCGCCCCTGACGAACACCCAGAGCCATCCCGATGGCTCACTCTCCGACGCGGAGCTTCGCTTCCTCGCGATGCGCGCCGACGGCGGCTTCGGCATGGTGGAGACGTGCGCCGCCTACGTCTCGCAGGACGGCAAGACGTGGCCAGGAGAGCTGGGCGTGCACGACGACGCGATGCTGCCCGGGCTGAAGCGCCTGGCCGCGCGCATCCATGAAGGGGGCGCCCTGCTCTCCGCGCAGCTCTTCCACGGCGGACTGCGCGCCAACGCCGAGGTCAGCCAGCGCGAGGTGTGGAGCGCCAGCGCGTATGACGCGGACGGCCTCCGCTGCCGCGAAGCCACCGAGGCCGACATCCAGGGCGCCATCGCGGCCTTCGCGAGCGCGGCGCGCCGCTGCGCCGAGGCGGGGTTCGACGCCGTGGAGCTCCATGGCGCGCACGGCTACCTGCTCTCGCAGTTCCTGAGCACCGTCTTCAACCGCCGGCAGGACCGCTGGGGCGGCGCGCTGGAGAACCGCTGGCGCCTGCTGCAGGAGACCGTGCGCGCGGTGCGGCGCGCGGCGCCCTCCCTGGTCCTCGGCGTGCGCCTGTCACCGGAGGACGCGGGGCAGGCCAAGGGCCTGGACCTGGACGAGTCGCTGGAGGTCGCGCGCATGCTCACGAGCGAGGGCGTGGACATCCTCCACCTGTCCCTGTGGAAGGCAGCGCTCAACACCCGGAAGCGGCCTGAGCAGCACGCGACGCCGCTCTTCCGGCAGGCCGTGGGCCCCGGTGTTCGCATCGTCGTCGCTGGCGAGGTGCGCACGCGCGAGGAGGCAGAGGCCCAGCTCGCGCGCGGCGCGGACGCCGTGGCCGTGGGCCGCGCGGCCATCGCGAATCATGACTGGCCGCGCCGCGTGCAGCGAGGCGTCGCGCTCCAGGTGCCGCCGCTGTCCCCCAGCGCGCTCAACGCCGAGGGCCTGTCCGACGTCTTCGTGAACTACATGCGCAACTGGCGCGGCTTCGTGACGGACCAGCCCACCTGAGGCCGCGTGTCAGCGCCGGGTGCCCGGGGGCGCCGCGGTGATGCCCAGGTACTCCTGGAGCGGCTTCACTTCCAGGTCCGCGCGCTTGAGCGACTCCAGCGCGCCCACCGCCATGCGCGCCGCCTGCACCGTCGTGTAGTACGGCACCGAGTGCATCAGCGACTCGCGGCGGATGGAGAAGCTGTCGGCGATCTCCTGCTTGCCGAAGGTGGTGTTGATGACCAGCACGATTTCGCCGTCGACAATCTTGTCGACGATGTTCGGGCGGCCCTCCTTCACCTTCTGCACCACCTGCGCCTCGATGCCCTTCGTCGCCAGGTAGGTGTGCGTCCCCGCGGTGACGATGAGCGAGAAGCCCATGCTCCGCAGGCGACGCGCCAGGTCCACCACCGCCGGCTTGTCGTCGTCCTTGACGGAGATGAACACCTTGCCGCTCTTGGGCAGCTTCACGCCCGCGGCGAGCTGGCTCTTGGCGAAGGCGGACGCATAGTCGTTCGCCAGGCCCATCACCTCGCCGGTGGACTTCATCTCCGGCCCGAGGATGACGTCCACGCCCGCGAAGCGCGCGAAGGGGAACACGCTCTCCTTCACCGCCACGTGCTTGAACTCCGGCTCCTGCGTGGCGCCCAGCTCCTGGAGCGTCTTGCCCACCATGCAGAGCGCGGCGATCTTCGCCATCGCCACGCCGGTGGCCTTGGAGATGAACGGCACCGTGCGGCTCGCGCGCGGATTCACCTCCAGGATGTAGATGGTCTTCCCCTGGATGGCGAACTGCACGTTCATCAGGCCCACCACGCCCAGCTCGCGCGCCAGGGCGATGGCCTGGTCCTTCATCCGCTCCACCAGGTCCGGCGACAGCGAGTGCGGCGGCAGCGTGGCCGCGGCGTCACCGGAGTGCACGCCCGCCTCCTGGATGTGTTCCAGCACGCCGCCAATCATCACCGCGCCGGTGCGGTCCGCCACCAGGTCCAGGTCCACCTCGATGGCTTCCTTCAGGAAGCGGTCGATGAGCACCGGGTGCTCGGGCGAAGCGCTCACCGCCTCGCGCATGTACCGCTCCAGGCTGGATACGTCGTAGACGGTCTCCATGGCCCGGCCACCCAGCACGTAGGAGGGCCGCACCATGACGGGGTAGCCGATGCGCTCGGCCACCTTGAAGGCCTCCGCGTGGCTGCGCGCGACGCCGTTCTCCGGCTGCTTCAGGCCCAGCTTCTCGATGAGCTTGGAGAAGCGCTCACGGTCCTCCGCGCGGTCGATGGCGTCCGGCGGCGTCCCAAGAATGGGCAGGCCCGCCTTCTCCAGCGGCACGGAGATGCGCAGCGGCGTCTGGCCGCCGAACTGGACGATGGCGCCCACCGGCTTCTCCCGCTGGGACACCTCGAGCACGTCCTCGATGGTCAGCGGCTCGAAGTACAGGCGGTCCGACGTGTCGTAGTCGGTGGACACCGTCTCCGGGTTGCAGTTGACCATCACCGTCTCGTAGCCGGCCTCGCGCAGGGCGAAGGCCGCGTGGACGCAGGCGTAGTCGAACTCGATGCCCTGGCCGATGCGGATGGGGCCGCTGCCCAGGATGAGGACCTTCTGGCGGTCCGTGGGGGGCGCCTCGTCCTCCTCCTCGTAGGTGGAGTACAGGTAGGGCGTGTACGCCTCGAACTCCGCGGCGCAGGTGTCCACCCGCTTGAAGACGGGCCGGATGCCGCGCGCGTGCCGGTGCGCCCGCACCTCATCCTCCGGGTAGCCCAGCAGCTTGCCCAGGTACTTGTCGGAGAAGCCGTGCGCCTTGGCCTGCCGGAGCACGTCATCCGGGAGCTGGTCCAGGCGGCCGTACTCCTGCAGCGACTGCGCCTCGTTCACCAGCATCTGGATGTAGCGCAGGAACCACGGGTCGATGGCGGACAACGCGTTCACGTCCTCCACCGTCATGCCCTCGCGGAAGGCCTGGGCCACGAACCAGGGGCGCTCCGGGCGGGGGATGCGCAGCGCCTCGCGCAGCACCTTCTCCCGCTCCTCCTTCTCCGCGGGCAGCTCCGGAGACTCCAGGCCCACGCGGCCCAACTCCATGGAGCGCAGCGCCTTCATGTACGCCTCCGGGAAGGTGCGGCCAATGGCCATCACCTCGCCCACCGAGCGCATGCTCGTGGTCAGCGTCCGGTCCGCGTGCGGGAACTTCTCGAAGTTGAAGCGCGGCACCTTCACCACCACGTAGTCCAGCGTCGGCTCGAACGAGGCCGGCGTGTCCCGGGTGATGTCGTTGCGCAGCTCGTCCAGCGTGTAGCCCAGGGCCAGCTTCGCGGCGATCTTCGCGATGGGGTAGCCCGTCGCCTTCGACGCCAGCGCGCTGGAGCGCGACACGCGCGGGTTCATCTCGATGACGACCATGCGGCCGTCCTTCGGGTGGATGCCGAACTGGATGTTGGAGCCGCCCGTGTCGACGCCAATCTCCCGGATGATGGCCAGCGACGCCTGCCGCATCCGCTGGTACTCGCGGTCCGTCAGCGTCTGCGCGGGCGCCACGGTGATGGAGTCACCGGTGTGCACGCCCATGGGGTCCAGGTTTTCAATGGAGCAGACGATGATGACGTTGTCCGCCGTGTCGCGGACCACCTCCAGCTCGTACTCCTTCCAGCCCAGCACGCTCTCCTCCACCAGGATGGTGGTGGTGGGGCTGGCCTTCAGGCCCGAGCGGCAGATGGTCTCGAACTCCTCGCGGTTGTACGCGATGCCGCCACCGGTGCCGCCCAGCGTGAAGGACGGGCGGATGATGGCCGGAAAGCCGATGTCCTCCACCAGTTGCATCGCCTGGTCCAGCGTCGTCGCGTAGCCGCTCTTGGGAAGAGCCACGCCAATCTTCTGCATGGCCGCCTTGAAGAGCTGGCGGTCCTCGGCCTTGTTGATGGCCTCCAGGGACGCGCCGATGAGGCGCACGCCGTACTTCGCCAGGATGCCCTGCTCCGCCAGCGCCTTGGCGAGGTTGAGCGCCGTCTGGCCACCCATGGTGGGGAGGAGCGAGTCCGGCCGCTCCGCGGCGAGGATGCGCTCCGCCGCCTCCACCGTGATGGGCTCGATGTAGGTGCGATGCGCGAACTCAGGGTCCGTCATCACGGTGGCGGGGTTGCTGTTGAGCAGCACCACCTCCACGCCTTCGTCCCGGAGTGCCTTGATGGCCTGTGTACCGGAGTAGTCGAACTCGACGGCCTGCCCGATGACAATCGGACCCGAGCCAATCACCAGAACCTTGCGGATATCGGTACGCTTGGGCATCGGGGCGCCCCCATACCAACCTCCGCCCCCACATGCGAGGACTGTGTTGAAGCCGCCCGCTCGCACGGACGCCGGGCCCCGCCCGCTGTCCTCTGCTAGGCTCCGCCGCCCACGGAGGTTCCATGCGCCACTGGTCCCTGGCACTGCTCATTTCGCTCGCGTCCCCCGCCCTCGCCCAGGA
>NZ_JABXEP010000114.1:0-27731 GCF_013372605.1 Myxococcus sp. AM009 | reverse complement strand
CACCCGTCCCACCAGGTGCCCCACGCCCCACTGCGGCTGCTCCCCGTGGGCGGCACCTACGAGAAGCGCACCAACCTGGTGGAGGCCCGCGCCGTGGGTACGCTGGTGAAGGAGCTGCTCTCACGGCCCGAGCCGCCGTCCATTGGCATCGCGTGCTTCAACCTCACCCAGCGCGACACCCTCAACGACGTCCTCGACGAGATGGCCGCCAGCGACGCGGCCTTCGCGTCGCGGCTGGCCGAAGCGCGCGTGCGCCGGGGCTCGGGCTCGTTCGAGGGGCTCTTCGTGAAGAACCTGGAGAACGTCCAAGGCGACGAGCGGGACCACCTCATCATCAGCACCACCTACGGCCCGGACCGGCACGGCCGCTTCTACCGGCGCTTCGGTCCGCTGGGCAGCGCGGGCGGCGGCCGGCGCCTCAACGTGCTGGTGACGCGGGCGCGGGAGCAGATTCACCTCGTCACCTCGATTCCGCGCGAGTCCTACCTGTCCGCGCCCCCCATGGAAGCGGGCCGGCAACCCAACGGCGGCTGGCTCCTCTTCGCCTACCTGCGCTTCGCGGAGGCCCTGGAGTCGGCCTACACCCAGGCGGCCCGGGGCGAATCCGAGGATGCGAGGGCCCAAACGCCGCGGCCCGCCCAGCCAGCGGAGGTGTTCGTGCGGCCCACGGACGCGGGCTCGGCCTTCGCGCGGGCCCTGGCAGGACACCTGGCCACCCAGCACCGCGTGTCTTCGGACGTCCACTGGGGCAATGACGGCTTCTGCGTGGACGTCGCGCTCCGGCACCCCACCCGGCCGGGCGACGTCACCGTCGGTGTGCTGTGTGACGGTACGCGCTACCCCAAGGCCGCGGACCGCGTGGAGTGGGACCTGTTCCGCACGGGCGTGCTGGAGGGCCAGGGCTGGCGGCTCGTGCGGATGTGGACGCCCTCCTTCTTCCGCGACCCCGAAGGCGCCACCACCCAGGTCCTCCAGGCCGCGGGCGACAAGCTGATGCGCGAGCCCTCCGCCTCACCCGAGGCGGCCATGTCCGCGCGAGACGTGGTTCACTGAGGCGCAGGCGACGTCACTTCGCCTTCGCCTCCGGCAACCACAACACGCCGAGTTCCAGCTCCAGCGCCTCGAAGGGCTCGGCGCGGACGCGCTCGTCACCCGACCACGTGCCCTGTTCGAGCCACTGGCCACCGCTCAGGCGGAACACCTCCAGCGTCCGCGCCTGGGGGTCCACGAGCCACACGTGCCCGACGCCCTCCCGCGCGTAGATGCGCTTCTTGCGCGAGCGGTCCAAGGAAGCCGTGGAGGGCGAGAGCACCTCGCAGACCCAGTCCGGTGCCAGCGTGAAGTAGGGCGTATCCGGGACCTCCGGCATCCGGTCGCGGCGCCAACCCGCCAGGTCCGGCACCAGGACATCCGCGCCGAAGTGCAGCTCCGGCTCATCCAGGAAATACCAACCTCCAGGTCCGCCGCGACCCCGTTCGAAGGGGCTGTACAGCTCTCCCCCCAGCCGGGAGCTCGCCCGCGCGTGCCGGCTGGCCGGACGCGGCTGGGCAATCAGCTCCCCGTCGATGATCTGCCCCACCTGATGCTCCGGCAGCGCCACCAGGTCCTCGTAGGTCGCCGGGCGCTTCGTCTCGTGGCCCATTCCCGTGTCCCGTTCCTCTCTCACCGTGATGACCGGCTGCACCTGAATCATGGCCCCCGCCTCCCCGGAGTGGAACCCCACTCCTCGTTGCATGTCCAGACCCGACATTACCTATCAGGTCTGACACCCAGCGCCCAACCTTCAAGCCCCCATGGACCTCACACCCCGGAGAGGGAAGAATGCTCGGCGCCCCATGCGTGCCTCCCGTTCTTTCGCGTTCGTCCTCTCGCTGTTCCTCCTGTCCGCGCCCGTGCTCGCGGACAACAACGCGGATGAAGCGGACATCGCGTTCGAGCTCGGCAACGATGCCTATTCCAAGGGGCAGTACGCCGAGGCGCTGCGCTCCTACTTCACCAGCTACCGGCTGGTGCCCAACCGGAACGTCCTCTTCAACATCGCCCGCTGCTTCGAGGCGCTGGGCAAGTTCAACGAGGCGTACCGCTACTACAACGACCTGCTCGCCGAGGACCTGCCCAGGGACGACGCCGCCGAGGTCTCCCGCTCCGTGGACCGGCTCCGCCCCAAGGTCGCGCTGGTGCGCGTCACCACCACCCCCAAGGGCGCCGACGTCTATGTGGACCGCATGGACCTGGGCAGCCGGGGCCGCTCTCCGCAGACGCTCGCGCTGACGCCCGGCCGTCACAAAATCATGGTGAAGAAGGACGGCTACCGCCCCGCGGAGGCCACCCTCACCCTGGTGCGCGGCCGTGAGACGGACCAGACCTTCGACCTGGCCCTCATCACCGGCGGCGTGGAGGTGACGGGCACGCCGGCGGGCGCCGAGATTCGCGACGCGCCCAACGGCAACATCCTGGCCCGCGTGCCCGGCCGCGTGCGGCTGCCTCCCGGTCAGCGCGTGCTGTACGTTCGCGCCCCCGGCTACGCACCCGGCCAGTACGTGGTGGACGTCCCCGCCGACGGCAACGTGCCTGTCGCCGTGGCGCTGCGACCCCAGGACCGGCCCACCGGGCGGCTCGTCGTCACCGCCAACCGCGACGGCGCCACGGTGCGCGTGGATGGCAAGCCCGCGGGCTTCACCCCCACCGTCGTCACCCTCCCCGAGGGTGAGCACACGCTGGAGGTGGAGAGCCGCGAGGTGCGCCCGCTGCGCCAGACGGTGAAGGTGGTGGCCGAGGAGGAAGTGAAGGTCCACGCCGAGCTGCGCTACGCGCCGCCTCCGGTGCGCGCCGCCTCCAAGAGCCTGGTCGCCGTCGACGAAGCGCCCGCCTCCACCACCGTGCTCTCGCAGGAGGAGCTGCGCGCCTTCGGCTGGCGCACCGTCGCCGAGGCCGTGGCCGGCGTGCGCGGCTTCTACCTCACCGACGACCGGACCTATACATACATGGGCGTGCGCGGCTTCTCCCCGCCGGGGGACCTCAACACGCGCATCCTCATCCTCTGGGATGGCCACGCCATGAACGACGTCTGGGCCGGCCAGGGGTTCGCCGCCCGCGACCTCAGCGTGGACATCCAGGAGGTGGAGCGCATCGAGGTGGTGCGTGGCCCTGGCAGCGCCCTGTACGGCACGGGCGCCTTCTTCGCCGTCATCAACGTGGTGCCCCGCGAGTCCCTGGGCGCGGACAAGCACCTGGAAGTCACCGGCGCGGTGGGCGCGCTCGGCACCACGCGAGGCCACGCCGCCGCGTCGTGGGAGGACGGCAACCGGTCGGTGCTGGTGAGCGCCGCCGCCTTGACGGCCACGGGCGCGGACACCACCCGGCTGGGCGCCAACGGCCCCATCATCACCGGACTGGACGCGGAGCGCGCCGCGGGGGGCTCGCTCCGGGCCCGCGTGGGCGACCTGTCCTTCCAGGCCCAGTTCAACGTGCGCACCAAGGAGCTGCCCACCGCGCCCTACGGCACCGTGCCCGGCACGGAGGGCAACGTCGTGGAGGACCTGCGCGCCTTCGCGGAGGCCCGCTACGAGCGCCAGTTCACCGAGCGCTTCAGCCTGTCCGTGCGCGGCGCGTTCGACATGAGCCGCTACGAGGGCACCTACGTCTACCCGGAGGAGGACGGCGGCGCCCGGACCGAGGGCGGCGCGGCGGACTGGCTCACCGGCGAGGCCCGCGCGCGCATCGGCCTGTTCGAGGGCAACGTCTTCACGCTCGGCGTGGAGGGCCAGGCGCAGCTCCGCGTCCGGCAGGACGCCGGCGACCTGCCCCTGGAGACGCAGGCGCGCACGCTGCTGTCCGCGTACCTGCTCGACGAGTGGAAGCTCCACCCGCGGCTGAGCGTGTCCGCCGGCCTGCGTCTGGACAAGTACGTGGACCTGGACAGCACGCCCATCACCCCGCGCCTGGCCGTCATCGCCCGGCCCTACGAGCAGGGCCTCACCAAGCTGGTGGCCGGTAACGCCTTCCGCGCGCCCAACGTCTACGAGCTCTACTACGCGGACGGCATCTCCCAGGGCGCGGCGCTGGGCCTGCGGCCGGAGACCATCACCACCTTCGAGCTGGAGCACTCGCACGACCTGACGGACGAGCTGCGCCTCACCGTCGCCGGCTACCACAACCGCATCTCCAGCCTGGTGCAGCTCAGCGCGGAGAACGCGCCTTCAGGCGACTGCGGCACCGCCGCCTGTCTGCGCTTCATGAACGACGACGGCACCACGCTGGCCTGGGGCGCCGAGGCCGGCGTGCACTGGCAGCCGGGGCGCTGGCTGCTGGTGGACGTGAGTTACTCCTACGTGACGCTGCGCAACGCCTCGGAAGAGGTGGCCTCCGCGGCGCCCGCGCACCTGGTGGCGGGCCGGATGATGCTGCCCATTGGCGCTGGCGACATGCGCGTGGCCACCCAGGCCATCTACCAGAGCGCCCGGCCCACCGGCCCGGGCGGCGCGGACAGCGGCGAGGCGCTGCTGGTGGGCTTCGGCCTGTCGGGTGACTACGGCCCCCTGCGCTACTTCGCCGGCGTGCACAACCTCCTGGACGCCCGCTACGCGCTGCCGGTGTCGGACGAGAACTCCATCGCCCCCGTGCCGCAGTACGGCCGCACCTTCACGCTCCAGCTCACGGGGACCTTCTGACGTGACGGCCGGCGCCACCTTCACCTTCATCTCCCCCGGGCATCCGCTCTACGCGGGCGAGCTGGAGCTGCGCTTCCGCGTGCTGCGCGAGCCGCTCGGCTACACGCGTGACGACGTGGCCTTCCCCTTCGAGGCGGACAGCCTGCACCTGGTGGCGCACCAGGAGGAGGCGGTGCTCGGCTGCGTCCTCTTCAACCCCGAGGACGCCCACGGCGGGCGGCTGTTCCAGATGGCCGTGGCCTCTCACCTCCAGGGGCAGGGGCTGGGCGCTCGGCTGGTGCGGACGTTGGAAGTGGAGCTGGCGCGGCGCGGCTTCACCCATGTCCACCTGCACGCGCGCGAACCGGCGGTCCCGTTCTATGAGCGGCTGGGCTACGCCGTCTTCGGCGACCCCTACACCGAGGTGGGCGTCCCTCACCGCAACATGCGCAAGACACTCGGGGCCTAGCGGACCTACGAGCGCCTGGACCTCCTCGAACGCTGCTCCCGTGACGTTCGCGCGCTCCATCGCCGTCTTGAGGTCCTCATTCACGCCTCGGCTGATATGGTTGGGTTCCAGAGAGCCGAGAAGCTTGAGCACCGCCTGGGGCCGCGACGCCCTCAGCCAGCATCTTCGAAGCCACCCGGGACGCCCCTGCAAGCCAGGACCCGATGCTATGACAGACGCATGACGACGCTGAAGGAGTGGCTCCTGGCGGTCCTGCCGTTCACGGCGCTGGTCCTGCTCTGGCGCTTCTCGGTGTCGCGCGAGAAGCGGCACACCCAGACGCTCTACCGCGCCGTCGACGAAGGGGCCGTGAGCGAGGTCCAGGCCATCCTCTCGAAGCAGGCCTTCCCGAACCTGCGCTCGGTGGTCGTCGCGAGCGCCATCGTCAGGGCCGTCGAATCCAGACAGGTTGCCGTGCTCGACTTCCTGCTCAGCCCCGAGCTGAAGCCCGTGACGCCCACCCAGAAGCTCGATTCCTTCCTTCACGACCAGGCGATGAAGGGTGGCTGGAGGGGCGTGGTGCTCTGGCGCTCGCGGAACTCGCACCTGTTCTTGCCCTGGAGGGACCTGAGCAAGCGGGACAAGCTCCGGCTGAGGGCCATGGCCACCCGCGTCGTCGAGGCGGAGCCGTCGAAGGTCTTTCTTCGCCACGACGTCCGAGGATGGACCGTCGCCTGAAACGACGAAGGGCCCGCGCGTGGGCACGAGCCGTCGTGGAACGTCACCCGCGCGAGGCGAGGCCCTCGCGTCGCCGCTCCTCCAGGGTCATCGACTGGACGCGGGCTGCAGGAACAGCAGGTAGTGGTCCGGAAGGCCGTCGTACTCGGACACGATGGAGTAGCCCGCCTGCTGGGCGGCGGCGACGAGCGGCGGGCGCATCGCCCGAAGGTGCGTCACCGCGATACGGCCATTCGGGGTGAGGGCGAGACGCAGCCTGGTCAGGTAGGCCACACGGTCCGAGAGGAAGTGGTCCACCTCGGAGAGAAGGATGAGGTCGTACGCGCCGGGTTCGAGGCCTGGCTCGTCCGGTTCCACCTTGCGCACCACGACGTTCTTCCGCTCGGACATCCGTGCGCGAAGCCGCTTGAGGGCCTCGTCGTTGATGTCGGTCGCGACCACCTGTCCCGCCGGACCAACGGCCTCCGAGAGTCGCTGCGTGAAGTAGCCCAGGCCCGCTCCGACATCGGCAATCCGCTGTCCCGGCGTAATCCCCAGCGCGGCGATGAACCTGGCAGGCTGACGGGACTGGTCATACGAGGCCCGCGCGCCTTCGACCCCTCCGAGGCCATGGAGGTCGGCGGGCTGCTCCGCCGCGGGGGCCTCCGTCGGCGTCCGGGATGGCTCGGGGCGCTTTTCCTCTCCGCCCTCGGAGCGACATCCGCCTGTCGCGGCCGTCACCAGACAGAGCAGCAGCCGCGCGAGACGACGGGGCGTTGCATGGGCACGAAAGAGAGTCATTCCGGGCGGCCTCTTCGGAGAGGGAGGAGCAACGGGTGCTCCTCCGAGGATAGCACCCGTGCCGCCGCGTAGGCCTCGAGCTGGAAGGCCGTGTGTCCCGGCTCCAGGCCATGCCGCTCCATGCGCAGGTGTCTTTGGGCTTCGCGTTCTCCAAGGACTCCGCGTGACCGCATGGACAGGACTGCCACCTTCTTTCAATCCCACCCGACGGTCCCAGCCGTTTCACGGCAGCTTTCCCGTGTCATGACAGTCGCTTGCGCTTCTCGCTTCGGGGTCCATCACATGGCCGATTCCCGGACCTCCAGTCCGGTGAGTCGGCACCCGATCGAAACCCCATGACCCCACTCCGAAGCCTGTGGATCGCGGCCGCCCTACTGATGGCCGCCTGTGGAACGACTGAGCTCGCGCAGCCCGACGACGTACAGGATGCGACGACGGCCCAGGGCCTCTCCACGCTCTCCGTGCGAGGAACCACCAGCGCGAGCGGCCTGGCCATCACGGCCCTCTCCATCCCCACCCCCGTCGGTACGGCCGCCGGAGATGTGCTGGTGATGCAGCTGAGCAACCGCGAGGCCGTCGCCGCCGTCGCCACCCCACCCGCTGGCTGGACGCTGCTGCGCTCCGAGCAGAGCGCCTCGGCCATCAAGTCCTGGCTCTTCCTCCGCGTGGCCAGCGCCGCCGAGCCGAGCAGTCACACCTTCACCCTCGACCTCGCCAGCGCCATGGCGGCCACCCTGGTCGCGGTGTCGGGCGCGGATCCGCTCCAGCCGATCGACGTGCACGTGGGCCAGAAGAATGGCAACAGCGCGAGCCTCGCGCTGCCCGTCGCCACCACGTCGTCCGCGAACAGCCTCGCGGTGTGGTTCTCGGCCCAGGTCTGGGGAGGCGCCGCGTGCCCCGCGGTCCACACCCCTCCGACGGGCTTCACCGAGCAGCTCGACACCTGCCTCGTCTCGTCGTCGCGCGGCGTGCTGCACAGCGCCGCCACCTCGGAGCTCGGGGCCGCAGGTGCCCAGCCCGCCTTCACCGGCAGCTCCACGCTCCCCAACACCAACATCACACACGCGGTGGTGCTGCGTCCCCTCCAGCCGCCGGCCACCGGGGAGATCGCCCTCGTCGGCACCACGCACGCGAGCGGCAAGACGGTCACCAGCCTGACCCTCTCGACCCCTGCGGGCGTCGCCGCCGGTGACGTGCTGCTGGCGCACCTCGCGAACCGGAACCAGATCGGTGCCGAGCTCACCCCGCCTGCAGGTTGGACGCTGGTGCGCACCGACATGAGCACCTGGAGCATCCGCGGCTGGGTCTTCGTCCGCGTCGCCACCGCCAGCGAGCCCGCGAGCCACACCTTCCAGAGCTCCATCGCGAGCTACCTCGTCGGCAACCTCGTGGCGTATGCCGGCGTCGATCCGGCCAACCCGATCGACACGCACGCCGGCAAGAGCAACAGCGGCTCGACGGCCTTCACGACTCCGCAGCTGAGCACCTCGACCGCGGGCGGGGCCGCCGTCTGGTTCGGCGCGCAGGCGTGGACCGGCGCCGCGTGTCCGACCTCGGCGATCGAGCCCCCCGTGGGCTTCGCCGAGACCTACGACACCTGCCTGGTGTCCTCGTCCCAGGGCCTCGTCTTCAACGCCGCCTTCATGCCCCTCGCCAGCGCCGGCCTCCAGGGACCGTTCAACGGGAGCTCGACGTTCGCCGAGACCAACGTCGCGCAGGTCGTCGCCCTTCGCCGCGCCGAGGCCGCGCCGTCCTCGGGGGTCGCGTTGCGTGGGAGCTCGCACCACAGCGGCTTGTCGGTCGCTTCGCTGTCGATCCCCAAGCCGTCGGGGACCGAGGCCAACGACGCGCTCATCGCGCGGGTGAGCGTGCGCAACAACATCTCCGCGACCGTCACGCCGCCCGCCGGCTGGACGTTCCTGCGCTCGGAGCAGAGCGCCTGGGCCATCCGCACCTGGCTCTTCTACCGCGTCGCGGGCGCCTCCGAGCCTGCGAGCTACGCGTTCGAACTGGACGCGACCACCCACATGGCGGGGAGCGTGGAGGCCTTCAGCGGCGTCGATCCGGTCCAGCCAATCGACGTGCACGCAGGCCAGAAGAACGGCGACTCCGCGTCGTTCACCGTGCCCGACGTGGTGACCGGCAGCGCGGGTGGCCTCGCCGTCTGGTACGGCTCACAGGTCTGGCCGGACGCCACCTGCCCTGCCACCGGCATCGAGCCGCCGCTCGGCTTCACCGAGGCCTTCGACGCGTGCCTGGGTCACACCAACGGACTGCTCTTCAACGCGGCCTACCGGTCGCTCACCGCGCCGGGCCTCCAGGCGGGCCTCTCCGGCAGCTCCGCGTTCGTGCAGACCAACACCGCGCACGTGATTGTCCTGCGCGCCGCCAACGCCCCCACCTGCATGGTCGGCGACACGTACGCGAGCACCTTCACGCTCCAGGGCACCGTGACCGCGCCGGAAATCGTGGAGCCATCGGGCCTGGCCGCGAGCCGCGTGGTCGGCAACGCGCTCTACGTGCACAACGAGGACACCACCGCGATCGTCGCCATCGACACGCTCAACGCGAGCACGATTGGCACGTTCAACGTGACCAACGTGACGCCGGCCGACTGGGAGGACCTCGCGACCGGGCCCTGCCCGAGCGGCTCGTGCATCTTCATCGGTGACATCGGGAAGTGGAGCGCCAACTTCCCTCCGGGTGGCAGCCCCACGTCGTTCACGATCTACCGCGTGCCCGAGCCGGACCTCGCCAACGGCCAGACCTCGGGGGGGCTCGTCGCCGAGGCCTTCCCGTTCGTCTATCCGGACGGCGCGAAGGACGCGGAGTCGCTGATGGTGCACCCCACCACCGGGGACATCTACGTCGTCACCAAGAACGGGGGCACGGGGCAGAGCGGCGTGTACAAGTTCCCCCAGCCGCTGACGCCGGGCGTGCAGGCCACGCTGATCCACGTCCACACGATCCAACTGCCGCTGAACGGAGACGCCAACTTCTCGGCCGCGACCGCGGCGGCGATCCACCCATGCGCGGATCGCTTCCTCCTTCGCACCTACCGCACTGTCTACGAGTTCCGTGCGACGCCGGGACTTGGCTTCGAGTCGGCCGTCTTCGCGACGCCCGTCACGCTGACTGACACCACCGAGGGCCAGGGTGAGGCGATCGAGTACGAGGCCAACGGCGCGAGCTACTTCACGATGAGCGAGAGCCCCTCGCCCTTCAAGCTCAAGCGCGTGCCCCTGCTGTAGGACCGCGTCGACACGCCGAGGAGCAAGGCCGGTCGTGGGGCACGTCCCCATGGCCGGCCTTGCTGTTCCGAATTGGGAGCTCGCGCTCGGCGCCGCCGTTGACGCGGTCGTACACACGGCGTCCCGCCTGAAGCCCAGGCACACCCGCGGGCCGGAGCATGAGCACCGGTCCCCGCGGCCATCGCCGGGCCTGATGCCTCTCCTCGGACGCGACGTGCGACACGGAGGTCTCCGCGTCAGACTCCTTGCGAACCCGCGGGGCAGCTGCGCCCGCTGCGAGGGAGTCCACGCGATGGAGACCATGGCCACGGCGCTGCGACGCTACTTCGACGAGAGCGGCTTCGGAGAGGACGGCGGGTACGCGTCCGATTGGGTCGACTTCAAGCTCGGCCCCCTCCCCTTCCCGCTCCCCAACACCGAGGCTCGCAAGCGCGCGGTGCGCTTCCACGATCTGCACCACGTCCTCACCGGCTATCGCACCGACCTCACGGGCGAGTTCGAGATCTCCGCGTGGGAGATCGGCGCGGGCTGCGGCGACTTCCACGCGGCCTGGGTGCTCAACCTCTCGGGCATGACCGGGGGGCTGCTGACGGCCCCGGTGCGCACCTGGCGCGCGTTCGTCCGGGGGCTCGCCGAGCAGTCCACCTACGGGCGCGACTACGAGGCGCTGCTCGAGCGCAACGTCGAGGACCTGCGCGCGGAGCTCGGGATCGGAGCGGGTCCCCACCGAGCGGGCCTCGGCGCCGCGCTTCGCTTCGCCGCGGCGCTCACTGCGGGCGCGGTGGTCGGCTCGCTGATGATGCTGGTGCTCGTCTCTCCCATCACCCTGGCGCTCTGGTGGCGGGGCCGAAGGGCCAAGGCCCAGGCGCTGGCCGCCGCGCCCTGAGGGAGGGTGCAGAGAGGCCGAGGAGGGCCGCTGATGGGGCCGCCCGAGCGATGCTCCCGGCCGGTGGACAGGCCGCTTGAGCCCCCTTGGGGCACACGCCTGTCCAGGCCGCGCTCCCATCAGGTGCGTGGCAGGAGCCTTGGCCTGTTGGCTGTCTTAAGCCTCAACACCACACGGCCTGGGTGGCCCTCGTGCCGGGGCCAACCTCGCACATGCCGTGGGCAAGCCCACCTTGCTCAGTGTGGGGAACACCTCCGCGGCTCGCGGCAGCACGGCACCAACCGCTGCATCACGGTCCTGCACGTCCGCCGCCGCTACCCATGCCACCAACACCAAGCCCAGCACGTCCACCAGCTACGGAACGCGGCGACGGTTGGGCGGAAGGTGGTTGCTCGGTTCCAGGGAGACGGCCTACGTCACGCCCTGTGGGACTGCGTCCTCCTTTCGGATCTTCGTCAGCGTGCCTCCGGAGCGGCAGGTGGACGGCGTCGCCTTCGACATGACGCGGAGCTCGGTGAATGCGCCCTGGAAGATCCTGGTCGAGAAGAAGCAGACCTCGTTCCCCGCGCTCAAGAAATCGCTCGAACAGCTCTCCCCCCATCTCCTCACGCAGTACCCCATCGAGCGTCAACGTGATGCCGACCTGGATGCGCGGTGGGCGCACGAGCGGGAGGCGAAGAAGGCGGCGGAGCGCACTCTCGAAGAAGAGGCGAAGGATTCTTATCCGGAGTGAAAACCGAGCCTCTTTCGTGTGCCGACTGTTGACGGAGTTTCGGCGTGCGCTCATCCCACTTAAGGTCCTGCCGCAATGAGCTCTTCATCCAAACAGCCGACCCGGCAGTCCGGCAAGAGCACGGTCCTCGTCCTCGCCGCGGTCGCGATGGTTGGCGGAGTGGCCGCGACGACGATCCTGCTGAGCCGAAAGCCGACCGACATCGGGATGATCGGTAAGACCGATGTCGGGGGCCTGCAGGTGTTGGCCGACATTCAGACGCAACTGAGACCCTCGCGGGCTTGTAGCATCAGGTACGGGGAGCGGGGGCGGCGAGGGAAGACGGGTTCGCACACGGAGGTAGTGGTCAGCGCGTGTGAGAACGACCGCTTCGCGTTCGTCCGCATCACGGTCCCCACCGAGCGGCAGGTGGAGCGAGTCGCCTTCGATCTGGAGCGAAACTCCGTCTCCGAGCCCTGGAAGATTCTGGTCGACAAGGATCAGGTTCCATTTCCGGAGCTGGAGCGGGCACTCACGCAGATCGCGCCCTTCCTCGCCGAGGAGGCTCCCTCGAGGCTGGCCAAAGCCATTGAGGAGAAGCGCGCGGCTGACCGTGAGTTTCAGGAGCGTCAGGCCGCGGAGCCTGCTCGCAGGAAAGCGGCGCAAGACTCGTATCCGGAGTGAGGCGCCCGTCCCGCACGCGACTCTGGTGGGAACGCGTCGCGGGTGAGTGGCGTCGACTGCAGTGGAAGAACCGAACCTGACGGCGCCTGGTTGCTGCTGGCGTCACCCACGGGGCTGACCTTCTTGGCACTCCGCGCGCTGTGGCGCTTCGAACGCGGGGAGTGGACCGCCGCTGAAGTCGAAGGCGGCGTGGCGTCAGGATGACGAGGGGAACTCCCCAGCGGCCGGGGTGTGGCCGCCGTACTGATCATGCAACGCGGCGCACCTGGGAGCGCAGGGATGAGAGCGTGAGGTCCATGGCGGTGTCCCAGCAGTCGGAAAGGACGAGGGAGCACAGGTCGATGATGTGTTGCCCGGACGGATGCTTCCACCTGCTGCCGGGCCGTTTCATCCGAATGCCAATGAGAGACTTGCAGGTGGCCTCCACGTTGCCGCTACCAATGGGCAACCCCGCCGCACGAGCCTCGGTGTAGTGCATCCGTTCGCCATGGTTCTCTATGTAGGTGAGGGCTCCGTGAACAGGGCGTGCCTCGCCCACAACCACCTCGCGCTTGCCCGATGCGTGCAACTGGCTGGCAATCCGCCAGACGGCGCCTGTCTGGTTGAGCAGCGCCAGCTTCCACTTCGCGCGCAAGGCCGGGGCCTCATCGCCCGCCAGTACGCAGGCGGCGGCACCGAGCTTCTCCATCAGGTACCAGAAGTCCACCAGTCGCGCCGGAGACTTCGCGGTGGGCGCATGCTGGGCGAGTGCCTCATCCAACCGCTGGTGCATTTCGGGAGCGCCGTCGGTGAGGACGGCAACGCGAAGGCGGGGTTTCTTTTCGAGGGCCGCTTCCACCTGAGAGGTCAGACGCGCGCACAGGCCGCGCACGTCCCCTTCCGGCATGCGGCCACAGCGCAGGCTTCGCAGGTGCGTGTACCGGGGCAAACCGAGCACTGATTCCAAGCCAAGCCGAGCAGCGATTCCGGAGGAAGGTGAGCAGCGATTCCGGGCAAGCCGAGCACGGATTCCGGGGATGCCGAGCAGGCATTCCGGGCAAGCCGAGCAGCGGCTCCGGTGAAGCCGAGCCCCCGCGGTGAAAGCGGGTGCGGGGAAGGCCAGGAGCGTTGACGGCGCTGCTGTTCCCGAGGACGCGAAGGCGCCGGCGGAGCGGCCGGAGCCGGACTGGGCGCGCGTGCATGAGGAGTTGAAGCGCAAGGGCGTCACGAAGCTGCTACTGTGGCAGGAGTACCTGGAGGCGGTGCCGGGCGGCTACCAGTACAGCCGCTTCTGCGAGAGGTACGCACGGTGGCTGGCCACCGCGAGCGTCACCCTGCGCCAGGAGCACCGCGCCGGGGAGAAGTGCTTCGTGGACTTCAGCGGCGACGGCGTGCCGGTGGTGGACGCCGTCACCGGGGAGGCGCGGGTGGCGAAGCTCTTCGTCGCGGTGCTGAAGGCCAGCAACCTGACGTACGTGGAGCCGGTATTCAGCGAGGACATGGCTACGGGCGCCGCGCCCTGGAGTGCGCTACCCCTCCCTCACCGGCTCGCCCCTCTCGCACACCAAGGCGCGCCCCCAGGAAGGCCCTCCAGGTGTCGCTGGTGGGCCTTCTGACTTTCTGGACACGCGCTGCCCTGGACTCCACCGGTGCGCGTCCCACTCCTCAACTTTTCGGCTGCTCCCAGCGCTGCACCGGCCGCGCGGTTCCCGAACTCCTGGTCGCCGATGACCAGAAATCTGCGCTTCTTGGAGACCATCAACACGTGGCCCTCGGGAGGTGGCGAGCAGACGAGCGACACCACCTGCGCCTCACCAAATCTCGCGTGGTGCCCAGCGCCAGGCACACCTCGGACGAGTGTCGTCCCTCGTCCAGCAACCGCAGCACCCTTGCTCGCTTGAAGATGCGTGCCGAGATGAGTCCGTGCGACAGCAGCGCCCCGAGCTGCAGGCGGTCCTCCGCCTTCAACTTCAGCTCGATGGGCGCCGCCCGCGCCTGCTTCCTTACCGTGGACTTCATGAGCCACCCCCTCATGCAACCCGCGGCTCGGGCAGTATCTTCGCGCAGTCTGAGGACTAGCAGCGCCGATCAGGAATCCACCCGAGTCAATCCGAGGCTCCGGTGACCCGCTTCTTCGACCTGGAGACTGGCGAGGCCCCGGGCCGGTGGTGGCGGGCGAACGGAGAAGGCCCCCTCTCCGGCCTGAAGCCTCATACCTGACAGCCCCCTGTCACAGAGGATGGGTAGGTTCTGCCCATCGACCCACGCCGTCCTGGAGGAGCGCCATGAAGCTCTATTTCCACCCCATGTCCGGAAACTCGCGCCGCGTGCTGCTCGTGGCCACCCACCTCGGCACTCCCCTGGAGCGCATCGAGGTGGACCTCACCACGGGCAAGCAGCGCGAGGCGCCGTACCTGGGCATCAACCCCAACGGGCGCGTCCCGGCGCTGGACGACGACGGCTTCGTGCTCTGGGAGTCGCGCGCCATCATGCTGTACTTGGCGGAGAAGACGCCGGGACAGCCCCTGCTCCCCACGGACGCGCGCGGACGCGCCGACGTGAACCGCTGGCTCTTCTGGTGCTCCGCCCACATGTCCCCGGCGGCCACCGTCCTCGTCCTGGAGAACTTCGTGAAGCAGCGCACCGGCCGCGGGCCGCCGAACCCCACCGAGGTCGCTCGCGGCGAAGCCCTCTTCGCGCAGGCCGCGCCCGTGCTGGACTCGCACCTCGCGGGCCGGACGTGGGTCACGCAGGATCGCCTGACGCTCGCGGACTTCTCGCTCGCCTCGTCGTTCGCCCTCGCGGGGCCCGCGCGGCTGCCGCTCGGGGACTACGCGAACATCCGGGCATGGCTCGGGCGCGTGCAGGAACTGGAGGCGTGGCAGCGCACCGCGCCTCCGGCCCCCTCCCGCGCCTGAGCACCCTGGAGCGGCTCGCGAAGCTCAACCCGATGGAGCGGTTGGGACAGCCCGGCGACATCGCCGAAGTCGTTTCGTTCCCGGCCGTCCCGGGGCGCTGCTGTCGAACGGACTCATCTCGGCACGCATCTTCAAGCAAGCAAGGGTGCTGCGGTTGCTGGACGAGGGACGACACTCGTCCGAGGTGTGCCTGGCGCTGGGCACCACGCGAGATTTGGTGAGGCGCAGGTGGTGTCGCTCGTCTGCTCGCCACCTCCCGAGGGCCACACGACCTACTCTGCCCGTGAGCCCGTCATCTGCTTCGACGAGAAGCCGGTGCCCCTGCACGAGGACGCGCGGCCCCGAAGCCCCCGCGCCCAGGCCACGTGGCCCAGCGGGACTACGAGTACGTGCGCAAGGGCAGCGCCAACCTCTTCTACAGTGTCGAGCCGCTCGCTGGGCGTCACCGCGTGGAGGCCACGCCAAACCGCACCGCGGCGCGTACCGCCCGCGCCCTCAAGCACGTGGCGGACGCCTACCCGCGGGCGCGCACCATTCACCTCGTCTGGGACAACCTCAACACCCACTGCGAGAAGACGCTGACGGATACCTTTGGACAGAAGGAAGGCCACGCCCTCTGGTGCCGCTTCACCGTGCACTACACGCCACGCCGCGACATGCTGCGGTCGAAGGACTAGACTTCCTCGAACTCTGCTCCCGTGACGTTCGCGCGCTCCATCGCCGTCTTGATGTCCTCGGAGACAATGAGCACGCCGGTCCATCCCCAGGTGCGGAACACTTTGACGTCGCCCACCTTCGTGGGGTCAATCCGCATTCCATAAACACTTCGGTACATGCCGAGCTTTTCCAGTCTCCCATCCTCTGGCGTCCAGTACATCACGTCTTCCGAGGCCTTGTCGTCGATGCATCGAACCAGACGTGTCGCCACGAGAATAAGGTATTCATCGGGGCAGCCATGGATATCCACAGGTATCAGTTGCACATCATTGGGGGCCAACTCCGCGAAGAGGGTGGCCACTCTGACGTGAACAACGGGAGTCATACCAGCGCCTGCGGTGCTGAAATCCAACCGCCTCCCAGGCTCGTCAATGGGAATCATCAGGGGACCGGACACGCGCGCGGGGCGCCCTGACGTAAATTCCCTCCAGTCCTCCATCTCGTGGCCCTGATTGTCCAGCGGCTCGTCCAAAGACCATTTCCCGCTCAGCATCTCTGGCTTGAGCCTGAAGTATCGCGAAGGATTCACCATGGTGGATTGCGCAACGGTTCTACTTGCCTTGAGTCACGAGCCTGTGAAGTAGCGTTCCTGGAGTCTTGGCCTCCCTGGCGAGGATGCGCAGCTCGCTCGCGAGGGCCTTGCGACAAGCAACCACCGTACGGCAACTGGCCATCGCCTCCGAAAGGCGCAAGTAAACAATATCATGATACTTCTGAGGATGCGGGCCCTTGTGACCTGCGATTTCGACGATGTTCTCAGGGTCCTTCAGGTCCATCCCGGCCTGCCTGAAGAGCTTTCGGAACTCAGGAGTCCAGGGCCCACCTCTCGCGGTTGAAACGTCATTCTTGTTCGTGGCGATGTGGTGACGCTCCACGCCACGTCCCCCCATGCCCCGGCTCGACATGGCCATGGCGTTGGGGGCAAGCGCGATGGTGAAGCCCTCCGCTGCCACCGCGACGGTCCGCACGCCTCCGACAGCGCCGTAACAGATGCCCGCCTGAGACTCCACGGCAAGAGCGGCCTGGGCGGAGCCCGGCAGTCTCGCGGCCGTCGCAGCCAGACCCGCCGTGCTACCCACCGCGGCCGTGGCCAGCATCACGAAGACGCGCGCCGCGTTCTCCCCGAGGACTTCCCCATACGCCTCACCCGCTGCGCTGAGGTGCTCGTAGGTCGTGGCCCGCTCCACCTCGCGCACCAAGGTCAGCCACCCGTCCAGCAGGCGCCACACCGTGTCCACGCCCAGGTAGGCGATGGCAAGGGCCGTCAGCGTCGCCGCGGCCCCCTTCGAGAGGGGCTCCGGTAGGGCCCAGAGCATGAGGTACATCGTCGCGCTGGCGGTGATGGCGGCCATCACCGCGACAGGGTCTGTCGTGTCCCTCAAGGCTTCGGCGGTCTCCTCCCACACCGAATCCATCGCGATGGCAAAGGCCCAGGTGAACTTGCCGTCGCTGGCCAACAGCGGGCCTTCCTCCAACACGCGTAAGCAGTCTCCAGGCCGGCCCTTTCGCTTGCACCACTGTCCGTAGGCGCGCGTCAACTCCTCGTCCGCGTAGGACTCCAGCAGGTGGGGGCCATCCGCGTCCTCGCGACGTTGGGGTATCAACCGAGGGGGGGCTGCTCTCATAGCCGTACACCCCGCTGCGGGACGGAACGCCAAAGAGCTCTCGGGCTTGCTGCATAGGGTTGCGCTGAGGGCGCACGTCCCGCGCGAGTTCTGCGAGAGCCTCTTCAAATTCGTCGTCGTCGAGTTCGGCCGCCTCCAGCTCCGCGCCTGGCTCCTCGCTCGGAGTGACAACGAAAGAGTCATGTCCGGTTTCCAGCCGCACGACTCGAGTTGTCGCGCAGCCAGTGACGACTGTGAGCAAGAGCAGCGGCGCCGCCCATCGAAGCACCATGCAGTGTCCCCAGGTGTTGTCGCGCACGCTCATTGATGGCTCCACGGCATTCCACGGACCGGCTCTTTGATGGGCACCTTCGGGAGTTCCGCGAAACCACTGAAGTCCACCATGAGCGTGCTCGGACAGGTGACACCGCCGAAGATAGGCGCATCGTGCCATGCCTACCTGCGTTCTCTCTTGACGCTTCGTTATGACGGCGTTGCCACACGCCCCCATGTCAATGAGCTCATGATTTCAAAATATTGCTGCCCTGCGCGGCCAGCCGAACGAGCGCGTCAACGGAACGCATCGACAATGTACGCTGCTGCCTTGGAGCCTTCGAGGATGGCCATCCCGGGCTTCGACTCGGGCAACTTCCGCATCTGGTCACGGCTGAGCCGGGCTACCGCGCAGAGGGGAACCTTCTCGCTGTCCGGCGGGTGGGCCTCGTACCACCGGATGACGACCTGTGGGCCGCTCGTCCAGACCTGTCCATACAAGCGGGTCGTCGACTCAAGCGTCCCAAGTTCCTCGTCCAAAATGCTCTCGATAGGTCCATCGTAGAGCGTGATGCGCCTTGCGTCGAGTTGGTTCGCATCAAGGTCCACCCACGCGGAATCCCCAACATGCAGCTTCAAATACCGCATGACTTCAAGCGCCTTCGCCGAGCACTCCTGCGGACCCGGCGTGCCGTCCGGACGGAGTGCCACGCCGCCGGTTGTCGTGCAGCCGGAAGACGTGGTGAGCAGGACGATGGAGCCGAGCAGCAGCGCTTTGATCGTGTGCATGAACGGCACTTCTACTGCCGAATGAGGGTGTGATCCATCGCCACTGCGACCTGTAGGAGCCCATCCCCCCGGAAGATCTGTAGGAAGAGATCAGCGAGCTGTCCACCCCCTGTCTCGAAGGCGCTCTTGTCAGCCACAACCGCGATCTTTCCCGACTGACCGTGCGCGATCACGCCTCGGTCCATGCGAAGCGCAAAGGGGCGAGCCGTGTAGCTGGTGAAATCGCGAGTCAGGTAGGCGCCATCAAATGCCCATGGCTGGCCGTAGTCGGTGTTCTTCAGGTGGATGACGACCGCCGCCTTCCCGGGGCCCTCGAACAGTTCCACCTTCATGTCCATGTCCTCGTTCTTCGCGCGCCAGTACCTCTTGCGGCGAAACGGCGTCTTCTTGACCTCCCCGTTGGCAAGCAACGTCGCGAGGGCGTGATCGACCGAGTTCTCTTCCTTGCGATAGCGCTCATTCTCTTCTGTGAGCGTGTCGTTCTTCTTGAGCGCGTCCATCAGGGCCGCGTACATGGACGCATAGCTCTCCCGATTTTTGAACACGTCGACCTGCTGGTCGAGAATCGGCGGCCACCCTCCGTCGTTCTTGCGCCACGGGGGCTTCACGAGGAACGGAATCTCGGTCCCATCAATCAGTGTCACGACCAGGGGAATGCCCTCGTCCCGGTGGAGGTCCCGAATGGGCTCAAGGATGACCTTGTTGCGAGCAACCGCCAACGGTTCAAGCCGACCCTCCCAACCCATCATCTTCGTCTTGCTCGGGTCTACAGTCTGCTCGAACCGCAGTGTCGTGACGACCTGCCCCTTCACGTAGACGGAGTGGGTGCCGTCTGCTGGGTGTTCGGAGAGCATGATGGCGCGCACAGCGGGCTTGTCGCGCTCGTCGCGGGCCTGAGCGGCTGATGACACCACGAGGACAGCGATCAGGCCATACCCGAAACCGGGGAGAGTGCGCATAGTCCCGCCAACCTACCAAGTTGGGTCCAAGCGCGGCAACCTACGCGGGCCTCGCGTGTAGGATGCCGAGCATTGGCCCTGCTCGGCCCACTGAAGAGGCGTCAGCACTGACGCGCCAAGCCCGGCGCTCGGCTGTTGCCCGGCAACCAGCCTGGAAGGCCCTCTTCCGCTCCCCGCCTCTAGAACAGTGGGGTTGCTGGTAACCTTGGAGAAGCCGAAGAGCCCGGCAGCTTCAGGAGACCCGATGAACGGAGCGAATGACGGACGTTCCCCGCCCTCTTCCCGTGAAGCCGAGCCCGACGACGAGCACGGTGATTCGGGTCCGGAGGAGCCCCGGCGGCCTCCGATTTATGTCCTGGAAGGCAACACCCTGCACACGCGGCTGACGCGCGAGCTGGGGGTGAACTATCCGTTCGTCAGCGACGGCATGGCCTTCGTGTCGCTGCCGCCGCTGGTCATCGCCGTGTCAGAGGCGGGTGGCGTGGGCATGCTCGGCGCCGCGCCGGAGCCGGCGGACGCCCTGGAGGTCCGGCTCCAGGCAATCCAAGCAGGCACGCAGCGGCCGTTCGGCGTGAACTTCCTCCTGGTCCCACGGGATGGCCGGCACCCCACCACGCGCGAGCACATCGAGGCGTGCGTCGCCCGGCGCGTGCCCATCGTCTCCTTCCAAGGCGGCCTGCCGCCCTCGGAGTGGGTGGCGGCGCTGCGGACCGCGGGCTGCCGGGTCTGGGTCCAGGCGCCCTCGGGCGAGGTGGCCCGGCTGGCCCTGGCGCTGGGCGTGGACGGGCTCATCGCGCAGGGCCGGCAGGCGTCCGGACTCAACCAGAGCACCACGCCCACCCTGGCGCTGGTGCGCGAGCTGCGCGAGCTGACGGACTCAGTGCCGGTGCTGGCCGCGGGCGGCATCGCCGACGGGCCCAGCGCGGCGCGCGCCCTCTTCCATGGCGCGGACGGCGTCTGGGTGGGCACGCGCATGGTGGCCTCCGTGGAAGCGCACGCCCACCCGTCCTACAAGCAGCGCATCGTCGACGGGGACGCGGGGGACTCGGACGTCACCACGGTCTTCGGACGGGAGTGGCCGGGCCACCGCATGCGCGTGCTGCGCAACCGCGTGGTGCGCGAGTGGACGGGACGCGAGGGCCGCGTGCCCATGCCCATGGCGACACCGGAGCGCATCGGCACCACCCGGCTCTTCCCTGGCATCCCAGGCGGCCCCCTTGTCGACGTGCCACCACACAGCGCCTTCGTGCCCACCCCCGACACCGAGGGGGACCTGGAGGAGATGTCCATGCCGGCCAGCGGCGCCAGCATGGCGCGCATCGAGAGCGTGCTGCCCGCCGGACAAATCGTAGTGGAGCTGATGGAGCGCGCGCGCCGGGTGCTCGCGGATCCGCACGGCCTGGACGCCGACGCGGATGAGGACGGCCGGGGCTGAATTGGAGTAGAGCGCCCTCATGGGTGCAAGGTGGCGTCGAACGGCGCAGGTCGGCTGGCTGGCTTTCGCGCTGTGCGGCGCCACCGCGGTGGTGCGCGCCTCCACGGCCGAGCTGCCGCCACGCGAACGCGCCCTGAGCGCGGCCGAGCGCAAGCAGGTAGGCCGCGCCGCCGCGCGCCAGGAGCCGGAGTGGCGCCGCAAGTCGCGCCAGTCCTTTCCCGGCGACCGCTGGTCCCAGGACGATGACTTCGGCGCGTCCGAGCGCCAGTGGGCGCTGGACGAGGCCCGCCGCCGCCGCGTGCCGGTGACGGACGTCCTGGGCGCCATCGACGAGGAGCTGCACGGCCAGCCCGTGCTGCCCCCGCGCAAGGCCACCGCCAGCCCCTGCAAGCCCCGCCCCTTCTACGACTGAGCTCCGGCGCCCTTTCGCCCATGATGCCTCCTCCCCGCAGGCTGCTCCGCTTCGCCCACCGCGCCGCCACCCTCACCAGCGTGCGGCTGGCCCTGTTCGCCGCGCTGGCGCTGGCCGCCGCCTGGCGTCCACTGCAGCAGGCCGGAGGCATGAATGACTTCCGCGACGCGCACCTGCTGCACTCGTACGAGGACGCGGGGACGCGCACGGTGACGCACTACGGGCAGCTCCCGCTGTGGAACCCGTGGGCCTGCGGCGGGCAGTACGCGCTGGGCAGTCCGCAGACGCGGGTGGCGTCTCCCACGCTGCTCGTGTCCGCGCTCATGGGCGCGCGGACGGCGGAGCCGCTGCTGCTGTGGGCCTTCCTCGTGCTCGGCATGGAGGGCTTCTTCCACTATGCGCGGCGGCGCGTGGGCTCCGCGCTGGGGGCGCTCGGCGCGGCGCCGCTGTTCGGCCTGGCGGGCTTCACCGCGCTGTCGTGGTCCATCGGCTGGCTCAACTTCGCGGGCTTCCTGCTGCTGCCCTGGCTGCTGTGGGGCACGCGCCGCGCGGCGGAGGGTCACCTTCGCGGCGCCGCGGTGGTGGCTGGCACCTTCGCGGTGCTGCTGGGCTTCGGCGGCACGTATCCCGTCCCCATGGGCGCGCTCTTCGTCGCGCTGGAGGCCGGGCGCACGCTGTACGGCCTGCGCGGGACGCCCCGGCGCAAGTCGGCCCTGTGGGCCCTGGGCGCCACCGCCGTGTTCACCCTGGGCGCCTGCGCGTTCCGGCTGTGGCCGCTGGTGGAGACCATGCGCTCGGCGCCGCGCATCATGGCGGGCACGCCGGGCAACGCCGCGGAGGAGCTGGCGCGCATGCTGCTCCAGATGCCGGCGCGCTCCGGCCACAGCGACCCGGGCAACTTCTTCCTCGCGCCGGCGGTGCTCGCGCTGGTTCCGCTGGCCGCGTGGGCCTGGCGCCGCGCGCTGTACCCGGCGGTGCTGGCGGCGCTGTGCGTGTGGATGGCGGCCGGCTACGCCGCGGTTCCCTCGCTGTTCGGCGCGCTGCGGCTGCTGCCCATCTTCGGGACGCTGCGCTATCCGGAGCGCTTCCTCGTGCCCGCCGGGCTCTTCCTGGCGGAGCTGGTGGCGCTGGGGCTCGCCGTGCTGCTGGTGCGCGTGTGGCGCGTGCCAGCCACGCGCACGGCGACGTCCTGGTGGCCCACCGTGGCGGTGGTGGCCTGCGTCGTCATCGCCGTGGGCTGGGGCCTCCAGGTGCGCGCCTTCGACCGGCTCAGCCGCTGGTCGCAGGTGGTGCCCTCGCCGGGCCCCGTCCCCAATGAGGCGGAGCGCCCCTTCGCCCAGGCGCGCGGCAACCGCTGGGCCCAGGGCTACTTCCTGGCGCTCAACCGGGGCTCCATCGCCTGTGGCGAGGCGTGGCCGGTGCCCATGTCCGAGCGCCTGCGCGGCGACCTGCCCCAGGAGGAGTACCTGGAGGACGCCTCCGCGGGCACCGCGCGCCGCGTGGAGTGGACCCCCAACCGCGTCACGGTGGACGTGACGGCCACGCGTCCCACGGTGCTCCTGGTGAACCAGAACTGGCACCCGGGCTGGAAGTCCTCGGAGGGCCAGGTGGTGTCCCATGACGGGCTGCTCGGCGTGCGCGTGGCGGAAGGGACGCACCGCGTGGTGCTGCGCTTCCTGCCACGCTCCGGCCTGGGCGGCGCGGGGGTCTCCGCGCTCGCGTGGCTGGGCCTGGGCTTCGTGGCCTGGCGGCTGCGCGGGCGGCTGGGGCCCGCGGCCATCGGCGTGGCCACGGTGCCGCTGGTGGTCTGGGGCGTGCTGCTGGCGACGTCACCGGAGCCGCTGGCCCGCGCCGCGCCCCTCAACGCGGATGGCTCGCCGATACGCGTGGCGGCGCTGCCGCCCACCGCGAAGCCCGTGGGCGCGCGGTTCGACGTGCCGGTGGAGCTGGTGGGCGCGGAGCTGCCGTCGGCGCCGGACGCGGAGGGGCTGCTCCACCTGGTGCTCTACTGGCGCGTCACCGGGCCGGTGCCTCGCTCCGCGGGCATCTTCGTCCACTTCCCGGGCCCGCCGGGCAGCAAGCGGAAGAACGCGGACCACCCGGTGCTGGGCGGCACCTACTTCTTCGCCGAGGCGCCCCGCGACACGCTCCTGCGGGACGCCTTCTCCGTGTCCACGAAGGACTGGGACGCGGGCGAGCGGAAGGTCCTGGTGGGCCTGTGGCACGCTGGGGGAGATGGCTCCCGCATCGACGGACGGGGCACGGACGGAAAACCGCTGACGCCGTCCCATGTCCAGGTGGGCACACTCACGGTGCCGCCCAAGGCACAGTCCGAGGAGACGCCCTGAGTCCCCGGGGCAGCGGGCGGCGGGGACGCATGACGCGACGCGATGATGGCGTTATGAAGCGCGCATGCGAATCCTGCACACCATGCTCCGCGTCGGTGACCTCGAGCGCTCGCTCGACTTCTACACCCGGGTCATCGGCATGAAGTTGCTGCGCCGCCACGACTACCCGGACGGCAAGTTCACCCTGGCCTTCGTGGGCTTCGGCCCCGAGGACACCCACCCCGCGCTGGAGCTCACGCACAACTGGGGCGTCGAGAAGTACGAGCTCGGCACGGCCTACGGCCACATCGCCCTGGGCGTCAGTGACATCCATGGGACGTGCGAGGCCATCCGGCAGGCCGGTGGCAAGGTGGTGCGCGAGCCCGGCCCCATGAAGCACGGCACCACCGTCATCGCCTTCGTCGAGGACCCGGACGGCTACAAGGTGGAGCTCATCCAGAAGGACCGCTGAGCCCACCGCGCCGTCCCAGGCCCGAAGCTCACGCAACGCCTGCACATCCGGCCCAGGCCCGTTAGTGTGGCGCCGTGAGCTCCGCACCCCTCTTCCTCCCCGACCACACCCCACCCGACCGGCCACGCGAGGGCGCCCTGCTCTTCCTCGCCCGGGGCATGGACGTGCTCGTCCAGGAGCACGCGGACGGCGTCGCCATCCCCACTGGTGCGGCCTTCCCGGAGCTCGCCGCCGCCGCGCACTACCTGGGGGCGCTGGACGGCGTGGACTGCTACGCGGCGGGGTTCGCCAAGGACTTCGTCCCGCCCGACGGCTACAAGGTCGTCGCCGCCCGCTCGCTCTTCAAGCGCGTGGATGACGCCCGCTTCGCCGTGGCGGGCCGCGCGCTCGCGATTGTCGAGTGGGACCTCACCCACCGCTTCTGCGGCCGGTGCGGACAGCCCACCCTGCTGGTCGCCGGAGAGCGCGCCCGCCGCTGCCCGGTGGACAAGACGCCCTTCTATCCCCGCATCGCCCCCGCCATCATCGTCCTCGTCACCCGCGGCGACACGATGCTGCTGGCGCAAAACGCCCAGTTCCCAGAGCCCATGTTCAGCACGCTCGCCGGCTTCGTGGAGCCGGGCGAGTCGCTGGAGGAGTGCGTGGCGCGTGAGGTGAAGGAGGAGGTCGGCATCGACGTGAAGAACGTCCGCTACTTCGGCTCGCAGCCGTGGCCCTTCGGCCGCTCGCTGATGGTGGGCTTCACCGCCGAGCACGCGGGCGGCGACATCAGCGTGGACCGCAAGGAAATCTCCGAGGCCCACTGGTTCAGCCCGGACCACCTGCCGCGCATCCCCCCGAAGCTCAGTATCGCCCGGCAGCTCATCGACGCCTTCGTCGAGCGCGTGAAGGGCCCCGCCGCCCCTTGAGTGCCCCTCGGGCGAGGCAGCAGGCCGCGCTTGACCTGGCGTGGCAGGTTGGGGTTGAAGCGCCCCTCCCCCGAATCAGCGAAGACGCCATGCCCGCAGCGCGCCCACACATCGAGCCCCGACGCGTCCCCACCGCGGACTCCGTGGTGGTGAAGGAAATCTACCTCAGCGTCCAGGGAGAGTCCTCACACGCCGGGCTGCTGTGCGCCTTCATCCGCCTCACGGGCTGCCACCTGCGCTGCACCTACTGCGACAGCGAGTTCGCCTTCCACGGCGGCGCGCGCCGGAAAATCACGGACATCGTCAGCGAGGTGCGGGGCCTGCGCACGCCCATGGTGGAAGTCACGGGCGGCGAGCCGCTGCTCCAGCCCGGCGTCTACCCGCTGATGGAGGCGCTGCTCGACGCCGGCTTCAAGGTGCTGCTGGAGACGAGCGGCGCCATCGACGTGCGGCTGGTGCCTCCGGCGGTGCACAAAATCGTCGACATGAAGACGCCCTCCTCGGGCGAGCACTCACGCAACGACTACCGCAACTTCACGTCGATGAACGCCAACGACGAGCTGAAGTTCGTCATCGGCTCGCGCGAGGACTACGACTGGGCCAAGGCGCTCATCGCCGAGCACCAGCTGCTCCAGAAGCCCTACGGCACCCTGTTCTCCACCGTGTTCGACAAGCTCCACCCGCGCGAGCTCGCCGAGTGGGTCATCGAGGACAGGCTCGCCGTGCGCTTCCAACTGCAGATGCACAAGTACCTGTGGGACCCGAACGCGCGCGGCGTGTGAGCGCGGCGATGGGGCCCTCAGGGCCCGAAGCCAAAGAAGATGACGGACAGCCAGCTCGAGGCCAGCCCCAGGTTCAGCCAGCCGAGCCCCGTCGTCACCCGCGCCAGCGTCCGCCCGCGCTCGGCGCCCTCGCCCCGGGCGATGCGCCGCAGCTCCCGCAGGCCCAGCACCACGCCGGCCAGCCCCGCCACCAGCGTGGGCAGCGGCAACGCCAGCGAGCACGGCAGGCACACCAGCCCCGCCACGTTGAGCGCCAGCGCCACCCGAATCACCCGCGAAGGACGCGCCTCCCGGCGCAGCACCGCCACGCAGGGCGCGCAGTAGGGGGCTTCGCCCACCAGCTCCGTGCAGTCCCCGCACAGGAAGCCGCCGCAGCGCGTGCACGTGGCCACCGCGGCCTCGTCCAGGTGGGTGGCGCAGACGGCGCCGATGGGTGTGCGCACGCGGCCTTCCACGCCGGGCGCCCCGCCGTCAGAAGCCCGTGGGCGGCGAGCGCGAGGCCAGCGCCGACAGGCTGTGCAGGCCCAGCCCCAGGAACACGGCGGCCAGCACGGTGCTGGCCATGAAGCCCGCGACGATGAGGCCCTTGCGCCGGTGCTCGAACTGGCTGAAGGCGTAGAAGGGCATGTAGCAGGGAATCAGCAGCACCATCACCCCCGTGCCCACGCTCCGCCGGAAGGCGTGGACGAGCAGGGTGGCGGCGCAGCCCAGCGCGAGCGCGGCGAACAGGATGGCGAGCGGGAGCAGCGGCACGTTTCCCCCCTTAACACGTTCCACGCTTTGCGGCGCTGGCGTGCGCATATTAAGCACGCCCCGACGTCAACCAGCCGAGGTGCCTGCCGATGAACGCCGCCAAGACGCTGCTCAACTTCGTCCTCGCCGGCGCCCTGCTGGGCGTCGTGGTCGCCTCCTGGCTGGGGCCCCACTACCTGGGCTGGAACAACGAGACGCCCTACGCCACCCAGACGATGTGCAACCTGCCCGAGGTCATCCGCCAGACGTCCGCGGACCTGATTTCGTACCAGGTCATCGGCGGGGGCGCGGGCGCGGGCCTCTTCCTCATCCTGGGCGGGCTCTTCGTACGCCGCACCCACCAGCGGGCGCGGGGGCAGGCCGGCCAGACGCCGCCGCCCACGGCGCCGCGCGCCACTCCCTGACGCGCGGCCCGCGGCGCTCAGGGCGACTGGGACGCCGCCGCGTGGACGATGACGCCGGGGCCCTGGGCCACGATGCCGCCCCCCTCGCTGTCCAGCACGGTGACCATGATGGCGAAGTTCGTCGTCTCCGACACCTCGGGCGCCACCCAGGTGGGGTTGCGCGCGTTCACATCGCTGAAGGTGCCCGCGGGCTGCGCAGGGAGTTGCTTCCACTGGTAGGTCATCGCGTCCCCGTCCGGGTCTTCGACCTCGAAGACGAAGGACACCTCGCCCCCCGCCGCGACGACCTGCGGCGAAGGCCGCGGCCCCGTGGAGACCTCGGGCGGGTGGTTGGCCCGGCAGGACACCCCGAGCCCCAACAGCACCAACGCCCCGAACACCTTCGAGTACGAGTGAGACATGAACCGGCCCCCTTGCATGGTCGCGCCAGAGTAACGCGCCTGCAACGGGGGAGGTATTGCCCCACCGGCGTGATACAGGCGCTCAGGTGCGCCCCAGCATGCGCAGCTTCTCCGCGCGCGACAGCCGCTTGATGGCGGCCTCCCGCCGGAGCGCCGCGCCGCGGTCCCCCGCGGCCTCGCTCCACACCAGGGTGACGGGCAGCCGCGCCCGCGTGTACGCCGCGCCGCGCCCCCGGCCATGGGTGGCCAGCCGGCGCTCCAGGTTGCTGGTGGCGCCGGTGTACAGCGTGCCGTCACGGCAGCGCAGGATGTAGACAGTCCACGAGGGCGATTCGTCCGGCACGGCGTGCCGCACTCTACCGCCCCCGGGGACCGCCGTCTCACCCCGCGCCGCGAGCCCGGAGGCCCCGAAGCCGCAGCCGCGGCGCCCCCGCCCACATCGCTCCGGGA
>NZ_JABXEP010000113.1:0-27910 GCF_013372605.1 Myxococcus sp. AM009 | reverse complement strand
CCACCTCCCCCAGCCGGCCCGCCAGCCACGCGGCCACCAGCAGCAGCCCCAGGCCCAGCCACTGCCACAGCTCCAGCACCCACACCGGCCGCACGAAGAGCAGCGGCGGCAGCTTCTCCAGCACCGGCGAGCCGTACACCGTGAAGAGCGTGTCGATGGCGCGCACCGTGTCCTCGCTCACCACCCAGACGGGCCCCTCCGGGCTCTCCACGCGCTGCAGGCGGATGTCCACTGAGCCGCGCGGCAGCGGAATCTGTCCCAGCGAGTCGTAGACGGGGTCGGCCGGGTCCCCCTCCGGCTTCTGGCTGATGTTCGAGAAGTCCAGCCACAGCATCCGGTCCAGCACGAACACCAGCCGCCGCGCCAGCCGCAGCCCCTCTTCCGCCTGCTGCTCCGGCGGCAGGTGGGACAGCGACAGGTAGTGGGGCGCGCGCGCCGCGTCCCGCGCGTGCGCCGCGTCCAGGAAGCCCGCCGCCGTCGCCATGGGCGTGCGCCGGTCCACATCCGCTGGGGGCTCGCCCAGCCCTCCGTTCAGCGCGAACCCCGGCAGGGGCAGCAGCAACATCAGGAGCAGGGCAAGGCGACGGCGCATGTCGTTTCCTTCAAAGGCGGAAGGGAGATGATTTGACTCCCAACAATCACGAACGACACGGGCTGTCCAGGGTCCGCGTCACGCCGCGTCACGGCGGAGTGCCTGTCGGGCGGACGAGCGGACGCGCTCGGCCCGGCTGGGCGCCATGGCGAGGCGCCTCGTGACATGACACGGGGCGGAGCGTCCCCCTCCGAGCGCTCCGCCCCGCATCCGTCCCCCCCTGCCTGCCTCAGGGCGTGCAGGCCCCGTGCGTCACGCTGGTGCACGGGTCGCTGGCGCCACACCGCGTCCAACGCGCGCAGCGAAGCGCGTTGTAGTCCTCGAACGCCTGCACACTCGTGGTGCGCCGCCCCTGGCTCTCCGACTCCAGGCACAGCTCGTAGTCGGTGATGGGGGTGTTGGGGAGGTCATAGACAGTCTCATCCGCCGCCAGCATCCCGCTGGCGGCGGCACACTGCAGCGCGTTCGCGGGCGAGCTCGCGCGGACCTCCACCACGCGCCGGGCGCACAGGTTCGTGTCCTGGATGCCCACGCTGTACACGGTGCCGTCCGGGTCACAGGTGTGCGCCGCCACGGACTGGCAGCTCCCGCTGACACACACGGCGTTCGCGCGGCAGAACTGGCTGTTTCCCGACGAGACGCAGCACGCCTCGCCCACCTCGCCGCAGTTGCGGCAGCGCTCGCCCGCGGCCTCCATCACACACGTCAACGTGCCGCTGCAGGACGTGGTGCCCGCGCTGACGCAGCACGCGCCGCCTTCGCCGCCACACGGCTCACAGTTGCCGCTGCGGCAGACCAGCCCGGCGTTGCAGCTGGCGGAGTCCGTCCTGCAGGCACAGCCGTTGGTTCCATACTGGCTGGGGGAGCACGACGAGGAGCTGCTCTGGCAGCCGCCGCAGCCCGCCAGGATGGCCATGAACACCATCATCAGCCCTCGGATGAGGGAGAGGTTCGATTTCACGAGGAAGGTCCTTGTTTGTGGAAGCATGGAAGTCACGCTGGCCGGGACACGGCTCACGGGCTCAGCACCAGGTGGACGCGCTGGCCCTGCTCATCCTGGGCCTGCACCAGCACGCTGAAGTCATCGGCGAGCGCGAGCGCGCTCAGGACGCGGTAGCCGGCCTTCTTCAGCTCCTCCGGCAGCATCGCCTCCAGCGGCGTGGCCGTCTCCCCGTCGGGCGAGGCGAGGAAGGGCACCTGCGTCTTGCCGTCCTCGGCGGTGGCGGTGCCCAGCACCCAGCCTCCGTCGTTGATGGCCACGGCCTTCGCGGACACGACGCCCTTGGGCACGGACAGCCACCGGGCCCCCTCCTGCTGCCGCGACCAGATGAAGGGACGGAGGCGCTTGTTCGAATCGAGCCCGGTGCCCGCGAACTCGCCCACGTCGTTCAGCGCGGTGACCTCGGACTCGCTGTCCAGCAGCACCTTCACGTCCTTGCCGTAGACGCGCGCGGCGCGGGGCCCCTTCTCCGTCTCCAGCGTCACCGCCACCTCCCCCAGCGCGTTGAAGAGGACGCGGCTGGGCTGCAGCTCCGCCAGGCCGGGGTGCGGGGCGGGCCCCACCTCGTCCACGCGGTAGAGGCCCTTGCCGTCGTTCGGGTCCCGCACCAGCAGCGTGCCGTGCGCGTTGGCCGTCACGGCCTCCCAGCCCTCCAGCCACTGCTCCGCGCCCGCCTTCACGTCCTCCGAGCGGAGCAGGAACGCGTTGGGGCCCTTGGCGTTGTAGGCCGTGCCGAAGATGTCCCCTGTCGAGTTGACGCCCGCCACGCGCACCTGCTCCGCGCCGAGCACCTCGTTGAGCCAGTACGTGTCGCCCTTGCCCGTCAGCAGGACCTCCGACTTCGACTCCGCGTCCTTGTACCGGGCAATCACCGCCCCATCGTTGAGCAGGTGGACGGGGACGTAGAGCGAATCAAGGAAGCGCCAGTGCGCGAAGACAGGGAAGTACACCAAGCACGAGCGCACGCGCACCTTCACGCTCTTGCGCACGCCGCCCGACGCGCCGTAGATGACGGTGGGCCCCGTCCAATGAGGCGGCAGGCGCAGCGTGAAGCGCGCGGTGCGCTGGGCCTCGGGGACGCGCACGGGCAGCACGCCCACGCTCGCGTCCACGCTCATCAGGTCCACCAGGATGCCGCCGGTGGGCGCGGGGCTGCTGAGCCACACGTCGCCGGACAGCTCGCTGTACCCCCTGGAGGGGCAACGGCTGGAGGGCGTGACGACGACCATGGACGACAGCCGGGGCCGCGGCACGCCGCCGTAGGCGACGAACTGCTTCACCTGGACGTCCTCCGTGAAGTCGAAGTCGAAGACGATGGTCTTGTAGCCGCTCACCTTCGCCCAGGAGCCGGGCGCCAGGGTCAGCTCCACGTTGTGGGGGCAGGCGGCGCTGTCGCAGTAGGGGTCATCCGCGCCGCGCACCTGGCGGGCGTAGGCCTTCAGCGTCCCCCGCACCCGCGTCACGTAGGTGGAGTCCCCCAGGTTGTAGCGGCTCGGCAGGGTGTCATCGAAGGTCCAGGTGATGACATTCCCGGAGCGCGAGCCAGACATGTGCAGCACCAGGTCCGAGTTGAGACCGAACTGCCGCGCCGGCACGTTGAGGTTCAGCGTGTTGGCCGCCTTCGGCAGCAGCCAGTAGCCGGTGGCGTAGTCATTGCCCTTCACGCGGATGCGCGCGGCGTTGAGCCGGATGTTCGTGCCGCGCCGCACGTCGTCCACGACGTCCGCGTGGGCGGCCTGCGCCAGGAAGAAGCCAAGCAGGGCCAGGGGCAACAGCCCGTTGAGACTGCGTTTCATGAGGACCTCGACTGCGGTGGGTGGGTTGAAGCGAAGGGGCTCAGCCGCCGCGGCTGGCGGAGGCCTGGGCCATCAGCGCCATGACGCGGGCCCGGGTGGCGGGCTGCTGCCCCGGGCGGACGGAGAGGGCCTGGAGCATCCGGAGGACGGCGGCGCTGTCATCCATGCGAGGGGTGAGGACGTTGAGCAGCGCGGCCTCGGCGCCCGGCGCGAGCAGCCCGGCCACGACCCAGCCGCTCAGGCGCTCCAGCTCGGGCGCGCCCAGGGCGCGGGCGTTGAGCGCGTCCAGCAGCGCGCCCTGCACGGCGCGCTCCGGCTCGGACATGAGCGCGTCCAGCAGCATGCGCGTGGCGGCCTCCTGGGGCGCGGTGCGCAGGGCCTCCGCGGCGGCGGAGCGCACGCCGGGCGCCGTGTCACGCAGGTGGGGCGAGGCCAGGTCCATGACGCGCTGGGCGCCGCTGTTGCCCAGCGCGCGCAGGGAGTGCTCCCGCGACGCTGCGTCGTCCGCGCGGGCCAGGGCGTCCTCCAGCGGGCGCAGGAACTCGGCCGCCTCCGGGCTGCCCGCGGGCAGGCGCGAGACGACGGCGCCCAGCGCGTAGGCGGACGCGCGCTCGGTGGCGACGTCACCGGCGCTCCGGGCCTCCGCGTTCATCCGCGACAGCAGCCGGCCCGTCTCGGGCTCCGGCTCGCGGAGCAGTCCGGCGCGCTGCACCATCAGCCCGTGCGCGCCAGCGTGCTCGCGGGCCTCCGCGGAGACAATCAGCTCGCGCAGCGTGGCCTGGGCCTCCGCGTGCCCCGCGCCGGCCAGCAGGTCCAGCAGCAGCTCGCGCATCGCAGGCGACTTGCCCTGCTGGCGGAAGAGCTGTCCCAGCTCACCGGCCCGGTGGGGCTCCAGCTGGAGCGCGGCGATGGCCCGCCGCGCGAAGGAGCCCAGCTCGGGGATGGCGCCGGGGTCGGTGGCGGACGCGAGCACCTGGAGCGCCGCGTCCACCGTCATGCCGTCCGCCTGGCTGGTCGTCAGCGCCAGCGCCTCGTCGCCCTCGAAGGCCACCTGGGACGGCGCGCGGACAATGAGCTTGTCCTCCGTGGCGGGCGGCAGCGGCTTCTGCTGGCGCGAGGAGAACGTCAGGCGCACCCGGAGGCGCCGCGACATCAGCGGCCGGCCATCGGTGTGCGTGGCGTCCAGGATTTCGTCGTGGGACACGGCGGCCAGGAACCCCTCCGGGTCCCGGTCGAAGTGCGTGAGGGAGCTCAGCGTCTGCCGGAAGGCCGGCGCCGTGGCGGCGGCCCGCAGGGACTGGTAGCGCGCGCGGCGGCGCGTCAGGCGCGTGCCCTCGCCGTCGAACTGGAAGCGCGCCTCCACCTCGCCCGTCTGCGTGGACTCGACGGCGCTCCACTCGGCGTCGTCGCGGAGCTGGGTGGGGAACAGCTCCGCCGCCAGCGTCTGCGCGACCTGGCGGAACATGGGCGGCTCCGCGTCGGAGAACCGGACGGCCACGAGCGCGCCCCGGGCATCCAGCTCCAGCCACGCCGACGCCGTCTGGGGCAGGTGCGCCTGCACGGCCGCGACGTCGGGGAAGAGCGCCTGGCCGGAGAGCGTCGCGTCGTGCCGGTCCAAACGCTTCAACGCCAGCCGCACGCGCGCGCCATTCGCGCGGACCTCCAGCGCCTGGAGCGTCAGCTCACCGTCCAGACTCAGCGTGCCGTCCATCGTCTGGTGCGACTCCCCCTGCTGCGGAACGGGGAGCGCCACGCGCTGCAGGTCGTTCCAGGCGAAGTGGTAGGTGCGCTCCTCGCCCACGGTCCACCGGAAGAGCGGCAGCCGGGAGGCGCTGACGGGCGCGTCGGCCGCCATCGCCTGAGGCGCGGCGGGGGAGAAGTAGTTCCAGACGGGCACCGCGCCCGCGAGCAGCAGGGTGGTGGTCAGCGCGGCCGTGCGGACGGCGAGCCTCGAGCGACGCATGAAGGACTCCAGACAGGTGGGGAGAGAGGCCGCCGCGGCGGCGGATGGACACGCCGCGGCGGCCAGGGGGTGACGCGGACTAGTAGACGCGGACCAGCGGCAGCGACCGGGTCTCGTTGTAGATGTTCCAGCTGTTGCCGAAGCCGTTCCAGCTCACGATGGTCGTCTCGCCCTTCAGGAAGGCCAGCTCACCGAAGAGCTTGATGCTGCCGTCCAGGAAGCGCAGCTCGATGTCCAGCTTCGACGACGCCCGGAGGAACAGCGTGTTCGGGTTCGTCGGGTGCACGGGCGAGCTCAGGTAGAGGCCGATGTCGCCGTAGAGCGGCACGTTGACGCGGGTGATGAGCAGCTCACCCCGCACGCCCACCTGGAGGCCCGGAACGCCGATGCCCACGGACGCGAAGCCCTTGACCGCGGCGAACGGGGTGATGGTGCCGTACAGGTCCACGCCCAGCAGGTCCTCGGCGCAGTTGCGGTTGACGGCGCCGCCGATGTTCAGCTTCACGCCCGCCTCCGCGGACAGGCCGCCCTGCACGGTGACGGGGACCACCACGACGACGAAGGTCGCGGAGGCCTTCGCCGCGTCGCTCTTGAAGACGGGCCTGCCTTCATAGAAGGTGACGCGCAGCGGGTAGTGCTGGTCGTGGCTGTAGAGGGAGGTGCCCATCACCCGCGCGTCCAGCTTGAGGCGGATGCCGTTGCCCTCCGTGCCGGCCTCGCCGCTCAAGTGCGCCACCTCGTGCCGCGTGGAGCCGAACACGTTCGCGTAGGCGTTGAACTCGCCGTAGAGCCGCACGTCGCTGTCGCACCAGGCGCCCAGCGTCTTGTTGCGCAGGCTCGAGCCCGGCTGGATGTACTCCCAGCCTGCCACGTAGTCGTAGCCACCGCCGAAGGTGTCGCCGCCCGCGTAGCCGCTGTCGCTGGACTCACCGCCGTGCCGCACCGCGCCCGTGGACGGGGTCAACGGCACCAGCAGGTCGCGGATGTGCGCGCCGTAGACGGCGATGTACTGCGTCAGCAGCGACGAGGAGCTCGTGTAGTCCTTCTTGTCCAGGCCCTTCAACTTGAGCTTGTCCGCGTTGCGCACGAAGCTCTCCGGACCGAAGTCGTTACCGGTCAGGAAGACGCAGGCCTGCAGGTCGACCTCGCGGCGCGGGGCCATGGCGGCCTCCAGCATCGTCTTGTACCGGCGGGGGCTCCAGTCGCACACCGTGGCGCCCTGGGCGTCGAGGCAGCCGTCCTTCTGCGCCTTGACCAGCGACTCCTCGATGGCCTTGTCCAACCCGAACAGCCGCTCCGCGGTCTGCTTGTCCAGCTCCTCCGTCTTGTGGTCGCGCGCGCGGAGCAGCTTCGAAGCCACCGCCCACTCCGCGTAGACGGCCTCGCGCTGCCGCAGCAGCGCGGTGAAGGACTCCTGCTCCACCTGGTGGTGGTTGAGCAGGTCATCCGGGACGTTGTTGAACTTCTCGGCCTGCTCCTTGTGCCACGCGTCCGAGGGGGCGACCCAGTTGCGCGCCTCCACGTTGTTGGCCAGCTTCGCCGCCTCGGACTTGAAGACGTAGGCCTCGGTGCCCTTCGGGTAGGGGCCCGGCGTGAAGCGGAAGTACGCGTTCTTCGCCGTGCGCGCGCCGTCCCAGATGGGGGCCAGCTTCTCCTGGTCCCGGCTGTAGAGGACGCGGTTGGCGATGCCGTCCTTGCCGTAGGCCGCCTTGAAGAAGGCGCGGTCGTCGTCGCCGAAGCGCCCCGCCTCCCGCTCGAAGCGGCTGAAGTCCAGGTACTTCTCGTCGACGAACTCCTGGCAGGACGTCACCTGGGCGCCGTCCTTCTCCCAGCCTTGAATCCGCGCCAGGTAGGCCTGCTCGTCCTTCGTCAGGTTCTCCAGGTTCTTGCGGTAGAGAATCTGCCCCTTGAGCACCTGCCCCATCAGGCTCTGGTCCATGCCCTGGAAGCGCGTGCGCTTCGGGACGTGGCCCTTGTAGGCCACCGTGGCCACCTCACCGCCCATCTCCTCGGGCAGCAGCGCCTGGCGCTTGGGAGAGACCTCCCAGCCGGCCTTCCACTGCTGCTCCACTTCCCCCTGGCAGTACGCGTCGTGGACGCTGCCGCAGCTGCTGGCGCGGTAGTCGACGTCCATGCACTGCTGCAACGAGGGCTTGGGGCAGTCCTGCGCGAAGCTGGCCGGCGCGGCCAGCACCGTCGCCGACAGGCCCGCCCAGCGAAGCTGGCGGCGTAGCTGTTTCGTGTGTTTCCGCTGATTCATGTAGCGCGTCGTCCTTGTTGACGGACCGGCTCCGGGCTCGGCCCTGCCGGGGGCCCAGAGCACGGCGCGTGCCGGAGGCGCTCCACCCGGGCGCCAGAGGAGGGCCACGGGGAACGCGAGGACACGCGGGCAACAAGGAGCTGCGAGGTGTTGTCTGCCAGGCTACGGGCGCGGGTGGCGCAAGCGGCCACCCGCGCCCTTCACGTCAAGGCGGTGCTACTGGATGCTCCACACCACGGTGCCGCCGCAGGTGCCGGACGAGTAGCAGCCGGCGCGAATCTGCAGGGTGGTGGCCGCGGTGGAGGTGTACGTCAGGCTGGAGCCCCGGCCGCCGCACGCGTCGTCATTGCCGGCCGCCTGCGTGGCGCCGTTGAAGAGCCGCAGGTAGGTGTCGCCCGTGAAGGACGCGCCCGTCAGGCCGCAGGTGGCCACGGTGATGGTCTTCCCCGCGGCGATGGAGACGCTCTCATTGACGGTGTTCTGCTGGGCGCTGTTGGTGTTGCTGGCGTTGAAGCTGAAGCTGCCCGTGGTGGGGCCGGTGGAGCCGCCGGTGGTCGTCCACGCGACGCTGCCGCTGCAGCTCCCGCTCGAGTAGCAGCCCGCGTTGATGATGTAGTCGCCCGCGGCGGGGGCGACGTAGGAGATGCTGGAGCCACGGCCGCCGCAGGCGTCGTCGTTGGCGGAGACCTCGGCGCCGGCGGCGTTGCGCAGGCGCAGGTACGTGTCACCCGTGAAGGACGCGCCCGTCAGGCCGCAGGTCGCGATGGTGAGCGTCTGCCCCGCCGTCAGCGCGATGGCGTAGTTGGTGGTGTTCGCCTGGGCGCTGTTGGTGTTGCTGGCCGAGTAGTTGAACGGGTTGCCCGGCGGCGGCGGCGGCGGCGGGGGCGGAGGAGGCGGCTCGGTGGTGCCGCACAGGCGCTGGCTGCCCGCGACGGAGCAGTAGTGGTCCACGGCGGGGCGCACGTAGGTGATGTCCTCGCCACGGCAGCCCGTGTCGGTGCACTGGTTCACCACGCGGCAGCTGCCCTGGCTGACGTAGTCCGTCTCGCCACGGACCAGGATGCCGGCCACGGTGAAGTTGTCGTTCTCGTAGACGCCCGAGCCGGAGTTGCCGCCGAAGGTGTCCGTGTTGGCGATGAAGTAGTCCACCGTGCCGGAGCGGGCGTCACGCACCCAGCCGCCGTCGTCAATCTTGAACGGGATGCCGCTGCCGGAGCCAATCACGGACACGCCGGTGTTCACCGGCAGGGCGGCGCTGCCCGGACGGATGGGCGCCGGCTCGAAGCGCGGCGTGGCCGGACGGTCCAGCCGGGCGATGGCGTAGTCCAGGTTGCGGCCGTTCACCGTGCCCAGCTCGCGCGCGACGATGGACTGACAGGAGAAGACGTCCTGCGTCGTCACCGTCTGCAGCCCCGAGGCCGACGTGCGGTAGAAGTTGAAGACGAAGCGGGTGTTCGAGCAGTCCGACGTGCTGATGCAGTGGCCCGCGGTGAGCACCAGGTCGTCATCAATGAGCGTCCCCGAGCAGAAGGCCGGGGTCGGGTCGCTCAGGAAGCGCTGCGTGGAGCACAGGTTGTAGGCGCTCTGCAGCGTGGACGCGTTGAAGGTGATGTTGTTCGGGTTGGAGGTGTTGAGCGCCGACGGACGCATCAGCGCCACCGTGGACTTCTCCGCGCGCTGACGCAGCGCTGAAGAGGCCGTGTACGCGTAGACGTCCGTGCGGTGGTCGGCGCCGTAGATGACCTCCTGCTGGTCGGCGCCCAGCGCCGGGGACTTCTCGTCCACGGGGTCCATTTCGGGAGCCGGTCCACAGGCCGCGACCGACACGGAACACAACAACGCGCCGAACAGCTTCCGGCGCAGGGGGATACGGGTGATGCGCATGGGCGACCACTCCTGCGATGAGGGCCCGCCAGAACGGACGAGCAAGGCCACTCTACGCCCGCCTCCGACATCATTTCATGCAATTCAGTTACAAACTGAACAACCCGACAGAGCCATTGAAAAGTTATTACTTGGTTTCACTGCCGTAGGCATTTTCGAGCAGAACGTCGCTGCGCGAGCCCGAGGCCTTGGCGGCTTCGACGTCCAGGCCCTCGCCATGGCCGCGGCCACGGCCTTCGAACAGCAGGGACGCGCCATTGAATGACGCGGTGCGCGGGCACGACGGCAGCTTCAAGCCGGAGCGCAGCAAGTCACACGGCAGCGAGCGCGCGGTGTCGAACGTCGCGTCGCCCTCCGTCTCCGCGCGCAGGTAGTGCACCCGCCCCGCCGCGAAGCGCAGCGACACCAGCCCGCGTCCCAGCAGGCGCTCCACCTCCGCGCGGGGCCGCGCCTGTCGCCAGGGCTCCTGCCCGCCCTGGGAGAAGGTCAGCCACCTGCGCCACTTCAGCGGCGCCAGGCCCAGGGCCTTCGCGTCCTCGGACCGCACGCGCACGGTGCCGCGAAAGGCCTGGCAGTGCGTGGTGTCACAGACAGGGCGCCCCGGGTGACGGCTGTGGCCGTGCTGCTCGTTGTGCGCCACCACCCGCGCCAGCGCCACGCGAGGCTCGCCCGTCAGCGTCGCGTCCTCGGCGGACACCACGCCCGCCGCGTACCGCAGGCGCGTGGTGCGGAAGATGAAGTCGGAGCCGCGCCGCGCCTTCATCGCGCTAGGGGTGGTGGGGACGCCCGGCGGCGGCCGGTACGGCGGAGGCTCCGAGGTGATGAAGACGCCCGCGTAGTCACGCCCTCCTTCCGGACCGCCAGGGAAGCGCACGCGCCAGGGCGCGCCCAGGCACACCGCCGCGCCGCGCTTCGTGAGTGAGGCCAGCGGCGCCCAGGCCTCCGCGCCCACGCGCGGCACCCCCTCCACCAGCGAGAAGCCCGCGCCGGCGCACCGTGCCTCCACGTCGCCAGCGGGCAGCAGTCCCAGCACCTGCACACGCGCGGCCTCCAGTCCGGCCTGCTTGCGCGCGCGCGCCAGCGCCTTGGGCACTTCGTCCGCGAACTGGCGAGGCATGGCCCCGGGCCGCACCACCACCGCCACCAGGTCCGCGTCCACGGCGGCAATCCAGCCGAACTGGGGCCGGCTCGCCGCGTCGCGCACGGTGCCCGTCTTGGTGGCCACGCCCGCCAACGACTTCGACGCGGGCAGCTCCGCCAGCGTGCCGCGCGCGGCGTTGTCCGCCAGCAGCGCCACCACCTCCGGCCGAGCCTCCGCCAGCAGCCGGTACGCCTGCGCCACGCCCCAGGGCGACAGGGCCCGCGTGGAGCGAAGCCCCGTCGCCTCCGCCATGTCCTCCGGCAGGCCCGTCAGCCCCACCGAGGCCAGCACTGGCCCCCACGCGCCGAAGGCCCGAGGCGCCGAGCCCCGCGCCTCCCAGTCCAGGAAGTAGCCATTACACGAGCGCAGCAGCGCGGTGCGCGCGTCCACCTTCGGCGGCAACCCCGCGCCGCAGAGCCACTCCGGCACGCCCGGGCGCGGCGACAACACCGGGTGCTCCGCGCCCGCCGCGTACAGGAAGGGCTTGAGCACCGAGCCATATGGCAGCGCGCGCCGCACGTCGCCCTCCGACAGCAGCACCTCGCCCGAATGGCGGCTCACCACCACCGTGGCGGGCCGGGCCTCGCGCACGCCCACGCCCGCCAGCTCGTCAATGGACAGCGGCGACGCCCACCGCGCGCCGTCCTGGCACAGCCTGAGCCTGCGCGTCAGCGCCGGGGGGAAGCCCGGGGACTCGTTCAGCAGCCGCGCCAGCGCGCGCCGGGCCCGGGGCGTGTCCACCTCTGGCGCCACGGCCAGCGCCGACGCCGCGCGGGACAACGAGAGGTAGGGCCCCTCCTTCCACGAGGGCAGCTCGCCGCTCACCGCCACGGCGAAGGCTTCGTGGAAGAGGCGGTCCTCGCTGGACTGGGGACACGCCCACCACAGGAGCTGGTGTGCCAGCTCGTGCCGGAGCGCCAGCCGCAGCCGCTCATCCAGCACGCCCGGCGTGTTCTGCCGCAGCTCCACCCACCCCGGGCGCCCCTGGCCATTGCGCTGGGGCGTCAGCGCCGCGCCCTTCTGGAGGACGATGGAGCCAGGAGGCTTCGCCGGCGCGCCTCCGGCCTCCTGGACGTAGCGCGCCTCCAGCGCCGTCCAGGCGGCCTCGGCCTCGCGGCGAAGCCCCGCCTCGGGCGTCACGTCACCGCGAGTGACGAAGGTCGGGGTGGCCGCGAGCAGCACGGCCACCGTGACGGCCAACCCCATGGACTACAGGTCGCCCTGGCGCTTCTTGGAGGGCACCACCTTCAGCGAGTCCGCGGCCGTCCGCCCGTGGATGCTGGCGGCGTACATGTCCTCGATGTGGGCGGGCGGCGCGGAGAAGGTGCCGGCGAACTGCGCGCGCAGCACGTAGCCCACGGTGCGCGGGCTGTCGCTCCACCACGCCGGCTCCTCGAAGAAGAACGTCGCGCGCTCCGGGTCGAGCACGCGGCGCTTGAGCGCCTCGGCCGCCAGCGGCAGCGAGTGCGGGGGCCCGCGGAAGGCCTTGTCCTCCTGGAGCGGCACGAAGCCCGCGGGCACCGCGTCCTCCACCACGTAGTACGCCGAGCGCACGCGGTTGTCGCCGCGCGCGTCCAGCGTCAGCTCCACGTAGACCTCTTCACCCTGGGACACGGTGTCGTCCGCGCCCAGCCGCACCTTCCCGCCCTCGCGCAGCACGTAGTAGGCGCGCTGGATGGACATGCCCTCCGCCTTCGGCTGCACGGCGGACAGCGGGGTGCGCGTGGTGGCGCGCAGCGTGGCCACGCCGTCGAAGCCGCCCACGTCCACGGTGCGCGTGCCCGGCGCCAGCACCGCCACCAGGCCCAGCCCGCGCGGGGTGAACTTCACCGGCGCCTTCACGCCCTTCACCTCGGGCGCCTTCATGCCCTGCATCGCCTTCGCGTCACGCTCCAGCAGCCACAGCGAGTGCAGCAGCGCGGTGCTCCGGTCGAAGGTGGACAGGTCAGGCTCGGACAGCAGCTCCAGGATGCGGCGGCGCGCGCGGGTGATGTCCAGCGTGCCGAACGAGGCCGCGTGCGCGGCGATGGCCGTCAGGCCCACGCGCCGCAGCGGGAAGCGGAAGAAGGCCTCGGACTGCTCCAGCGGCTGCCCCGGCGTGTGGGCGGCCAGCGTGGCGTAGCCCTGCGCGCTGCGCGTGACCAACGCATTGATTTGGGACTGGAGCGCGGGCTCCTTGATGACGCCGGCCTTCTCCGCGGCCAGCACCGCCAGGGCCAGCGGGTACAAGTCCCCACCCTGAGCGCCCTGCACCAGCGCCCGGACGCGCGCGGCCTGCTTGGAGCCCTCCAGCCGGGCCAGCACGTAGGCGCGCGTGGCGTCGTACTCGGGCGGCAGGCCCTCCTGCGCCTCCAGCCAGCGAGCGCTCTCCACCAGGCGCGGGTCGGCGCGGTCCACCAGCCCCGCCTCGGCCGCGTAGGCCAGCCCATCCAGCGCGATGAGCGTCAGCGGCAGGCTCGGCGTCTCATAGCCGCCGAACCAGGTGAAGCCGCCGCCCTTCACCGACAGGTCGAGGATGCGCGCGGTGCCCTGCACGGAGCGGCTGCGCGCCTCCGCCAACAGCGCCTGCGTGTCCGTGTCCAGCTTCGCCAGCGCGCCCGCCTTCTGGAGCACCTGGTACACCGCCACGTTGGGCACGGTGGTGGACACGAGCTGCTCCAGGCAGCCGTAGGGGTACGTGAGCAGCTCGCGCACGTTGGCCAGCGCCGCGTCCACGATGGACGGCTGGAGCACCAGCTCCACGCGCGCCAGCGTCGCCTCCTTGGGCGCGGGCACCTCCAGCGCGCCGCCGCCCCAGGCGCTCACCTTCACCACGTCCTCCACCGCCGCCGGCCCCACCTCGAAGCGCTTGAGGTCCATCAGCGGGTCCTTGCCGCCGGCCACGTTCACGGTGAGCTGGGCCGCGCCCGTGGACGCGGCCTTCAGCGTCAGCGGCACCACCTGCTCGCCGCCCTTGGCCAGCTCCACCTTGTGCTCGGACTGGTCCGCCTTCAGCGCGCCCAGCGACGCCAGCTTCACGTCCAGCAACTGGCTGGCTGGCGACTTCTCCCCCGCCGACAGGCGCACGGAGGCGAGCGCCTCGTCACCTTCGCGGAGGAACTGCGGCAACGCGGCGTAGAGGTTGAGGCCGCCGCGCGTGGCGAACTCGGAGGTGCCCTCGCCGAAGCGGCCGGAGGTGTCCGCCGCCACCGCCGTCACCACCCACAGCGTCTGGTTGGAGGGCAGCGTGAAGCGCACCGTGGCGCGGCCGTCCCGGTCCGTCACCACCGCCGGGTCCCAGTGCGCGGTGTCGCGCTCCAGGTCCTTCGTCTGGCGGCTGGGCGGCTTGATGGAGGCGAAGGCGTGGTCCGGCAGGCCCGCCATCTTCCGCGCCAGCGCCTCGCCGTAGCCGTAGCCCTGGAACTCCGAGGAGAAGAAGCTGGACACGTTGTTGCGCGCCGGCGGGTAGAAGAAGTCCAGCACCTTGGGCCGGAACTCGCTCTGGATGGCGTAGACGGCCTTGTCCACCACGCCCACGGAGAGCTGCGCCACCACGCCGCGGCCCTCGTGGTCCACCACGCGCACGTCGATGCGCTGCTCGGTGAGCGGCGTGGCCTCCGCGCGGCGGGGCTGCAGCTCCACCGTGAGGGTGCGCTCGCGCGGAATCACCCGGAAGGCCACCGTGCGCTCCTCCCAGCGGCCCGTGGCGGTGGGGTACGCGACGGACGCATACACCGCGCTGCCGAAGCGCTTCTCCACGTTGAAGCTGTGCACCAGCGTGCGGCCCGTCAGCTCCACCACCTGCGTGTCGTAGAGCGAGGCGCCCGACAGCGTCACCCACACCGGGCCCGCGTCACGGCCGCCCGAGCCCCAGCTGTCCGGCATCAGCGCCACCAGCTTCGCGGTGTCTCCCGGCGCCAGCGTCCCGGACAGCGAGGCCAGCGTCAGGTTGGGCACGCGCGCCACCGGCTCGTCCGCGCCGCCGATGACCAGCAGGGACTCCTCGCCCTGCCACGTCTCCCCGTTCTTGTCCTTCACCACCACGCGCGCCAGCACCGTGCCCACGTCCGAGGTGGGGACCTTCTCGCGGTGCGTGCCGTCCGCCGCCGTGGAGAAGGAGCGCTTGCCCAGGCGCTTCTCCGCGCCATCCGCCGCGCGCCGCACGAACTCCACCTCGCCCTGCGTCACGCCGTAGGGCTTGCCCGACAGCGTGGTGGCGCGAATCGCCAGCGTCGCGTCGCCGCTCTTGGCCACGACGGCGTCGGAGTAACGCGCCAGGCCCAGCACCTCCACCTTCGACAGGAAGAAGGCGGACGTGGCGTTGGCGAAGGTCTCCTGGTCGTCGCGCGCGCGAACGGTGAGCGTGTACCGGTACGGCAGCCGCTCCTCGCCAGCGGCCAGCGCCGGCACGGCGACCTCGACCTCGGCCTCGCCGTTGGCGTCGAAGCCGCTGGCGCTGGACCACGGGTCGTCATAGGCGCCGCGCGCCTCCACGGAGGAGTACAGCCGCTCCGGCACGCTCAGCTTGCCCTCCGTGCTGGAGGCGCTGCCGTACGTCACGTCGCTGCCCTGGCCGCCCTTGCCCGCGTCATCCACCCAGGCGGGCGCGTCCAGCAGGCTGCGGTAGAGGAACACCTCGTACTTCGTCGCGTCGGGCGTGCCGCCGGCATAACGGCGGGCGCGCACCTTCGCGCGCAGCGTCTGCCCGGGCACCACCGTCTCCGACGCGGGCTCCATCTCCAGGTAGAACGTGGGCTTCACATAGTCCTGCACGCGGGCCTCGCCCTGGTGCGGGTGCCCGTCCACCTCCGCCTCCACGCGCAGCACGCCCGTGCCCAAATCCTCGGGCACCTTCAGCGTGCCGTGGAAGGCGCCGAACTCATCCACCGCGGCGCGCGTGGTGAGCGCGCGGCCCTCCTGCGAGACGAGCTTCACCGCCACCTGGCGCTTCTTCGGCGTGAAGAGGCGCGCCAGGAAGGTGTCCGGCTGGCGCACCACGCCGCGGAACTTCACCTCGTGGCCCGGCTTGTAGATGGGCCGGTCGCTGTAGATGAACACGTCCGGCGCCACCGCCAGCGCGGAGTAGAAGTCCGTGTCGACGATGGCCGTGTCCCCGCCCGCCGTCGCCGTGGCGATGACGCGCGGCTCCGACACCTCCAGCGTGACCTCGCCCTTCGCGTTCGTCTTCCCCACCGGGCCCTTGCCCTTGGGCAGGTACACCCGCACCTCGGCGCCCTCGCGCGGCTGCTGGTCCCGGCCCGCAACGCGCACCAGCACCTGGCCATCCGTCTGCTTGAGCTGCACCGTCAAGTCACTGACGACCAGCACCACCTGTCCCTCCACGCGGCCCTGCACCAACTGGAGCACGTAGGTGCCCGAGGGCAGCGGCGCCAGCGTGACGCGGCGCTCCTGGAAGCCGCTGGGGCCACTGGCGTCGAAGCCGGGGACGTTGAAGTCCCGCTCGGCGCCGCCCAGGTCCAGGTTCAGCCACTGGCTGCGCGCCACCGTGAAGCCGGGCGGCACGCCCACCAGGCGCTCCGGTCCCTCGGCCACCTTGGCCAGCGGCTCGCCCGAGCCCGACGCCCGCGGCGGACGGGGCATGACGCCTCCCACCTCGTCCCGGAAGGCGGGGTTGAGCGTGTCGAGCAGGAACATGCCCGGCGTGCGCACCGCGTTGAAGCCCCGGCTGAGCGCGCGGCCCGGGTTCTTCAGCGTGGGCGGCGTCTGGTACGCGCGCCGCAAATCTCCCTGGGCGCGGATGAAGGCGTCCAGGTTCTCCGGCTTGAGGACGCGCAGCTCGACGGGGCCCTTGTCCTCGAAGGCGACGTCCACCGCCACCGGCTCCTGGGTGCCATAGGAGCGCGGGACGGTGATGTAGAGCGGCTTGGCCAGGGCCACGCCGGACAGCATGAGCGCGGACAGAGCCGCCAGTCGGATGAGGCACTTCATGACCCGAAACCTCCAGGAACCAGCGAATCGCCCTGCACGGTGCCGCGCAGGCCCAGGTACGGCAGCGACTCCAGGTCGCTCCGCGCCGCTTCGATTTCCGGGGGCGCCGCGCTCGGAATGGGAGCGTTGCGGCGGACCCGGAACTCGGACAGGTAACCATCCATGGTGAGCCCGCTGAGCAGCCGGCCCGTGTTCACCCCGAAAGCCACCGAGGTGGGCGCGCGCAGCCCCGCCACCACCGGGCCCGCCGCGTTGAGCATGTTGGGCTGCTGGCCCGCGCACGCCTTGCGCAGGCGCTCCAGCTCCGCGTCGTTCGACGCCAGCACCACGTGGTTGCAGTGGGTGCCGCGCACCAGCCGGTTGTAGCCACCGGAGAACAGCCCCTCCAGCGCGGCCGCGTCGTCGGTGCGGCCCCACAGCACGGCCAGCTCCACGGGCAGCTTCGCGTCACCGCGCGGCGTCCACACCAGCGCCACCTGGCGCGTGCGCGTGGGGCCCTTGCCGCCGCCCTCCTCCCAGTACGCCTTGAGCGTCTCGGGCTCCAGCGACTCCGGCAGCTTGAGCTGGAAGGCCAGCAGCACCGGCGTGTCCTCCGGCACCAGCTTGAGCAAATCATCGGACAGGGGCGCGGCGTCCAGGCGCGCGGGGCCGTCCAGCAGCTCGCCCGCGATGCCCCGGCCCACCAGCCGTCCCGCCTCAACGCCGAACTGGAGCCGCGTCCCCGGGGCCAACCCCACCACGCTCGACAAGAGCTGCACCTCGCGGCCGTAGGCCTCCGCGTCATAGCCCAGCTCCACGTCCACGCCGTCCTTCGCCTCCAGCTCCGGCAGCTCCGCGCACAGGCCGTGGAGCACCGCCACCGGGTGGCGCGCGAGCACCAGCCTGTCGTTGAGCCGCCCCGCCCACAGCGTCTGCTCCGCCACCAGCCAGCGCTTCATTTCGAAGGTGCCTTCCGAGCCGCCACCCGGGCAGTGCGGCGCCGTCATGCCGCCGCGGCTGGCCACGCCGTCCAGCGCCTCGTACGCGGACGTCGCGGCGCGGCCCGGCTTGGGGAGGATGAAGGCCGGCGTGCTGGCGCGCGCGTCACCGGCGAACCACGTCACGCGGAAGGGGGCGTCCAACAGCTGCCCCGCGAAGAGGTCCAGCACCGCGCCCTTGAAGCCCGCCTGGAGGTCCTCGCCGGTGGAGCCGAAGAAGGCGGCCCACGCGCCGATGAAGCCCTGGCCCAGCGGCTTCTGGAGCTGGTCGCGCAGCCACACGTTGGCCGCCAGCGCATCCCGCACCTTGCCCGGGTGGTGCACGTCCACCCAGAGGGCGGAGGGCGCGGCCGTGCCGGGCACCTCCAGCGCCGTCATCGCGGGCTCGGGCAGGCCTTCCACGCCGGCGCCCGCGCTGGGCGGGCCCTTGCGCTCACCGCCGAGCAGGTTCGTGACCGTGCCACCGCCGTCGCGGGGCTCGCCGCTGCGCCGGCCCAGGAAGAAGGCTCCAGCCACGGCGCCGCCCACGAGGACGGTAACCACGCCGATAAGCAGCGCCTTGGGCGGGCCACTCTTGGGAGACGTCATGACATCCACTCCTTGAAACGGAAGAAGCCGAGGAAGGAAGCGTTCTGCGGCACCGGGCGCCACTCCAGCGGCGCCTCGGTGGCCAGGTGGTGGAGGACGCCGGTGCGCACCGCGGCGCCCTTCTCCCCCGGGTGGTAGACGACGCGCGCGGGCGCATGGGCCCGGTCCTCCGGGCGCACCACCAACATCAGATGGAAGATGGGGCCCGCGTCCTGCTCCTGGCGGAAGGCGAGCACGTCGCCGGTGCGCAGCGACTCCCGGGTGGCGTCGTCGCGGCCCAGGAGCTGGAAGCTGTGCTGGAGCAGCACCTCCGCGTCCGCGAAGTCCGATGGGCGGCCCCGGCCGTCATGCCACAGCGGCGTGGACAGGCGGTCCGAGGCCACCTGCTTGTATGCGGAGCGGAAGGCGAAGCGGATGAGGCCCGCGCAGTCACGCTGGTCCGGATGCCACGCGGCGTCCTGCTTGCGGACCTGGGCCAGCGCCACGCGCGCCACCAGCCGGCGGAGCAGCACGTCGCGCGCCTCGGGCGTGGATGACGCCGCCGCGTCCTGGGGCTTCGCGTCCGATGCCGCGTGGGTCCGCGCACTGGCCAGGCCGGACGCGGACGGCGCGGACGCCTGAGGCCGCACGCCAGCTGTTCCGTTCGCCAGTGGCGCGGACGCATGGAGCAGCAGGAGCACGGGAAGGACGCGGCGCATGGGCGTGGAGCCTCCGGACGACGGAGGCGTCAGTACTCACCTTCGCCGTTGCCATTGGACTGGAGCGCCTTGAGGGCCTCATCCAGGTTCTTGGGCCACGCGGCGTGCTTCGGACGCGGGTCCTGCGAGGGCACATACACCTCCGCCTGCCCGGCCCCGAGCACGTTCACCCAGGCCAGCACGCGGGTGGTGCCCGGCGTGGCCAGGGGGATGCGCACCATGCGGCGAATCTCGCTCGGCGTGCCCTCGAAGAGCGACAGGTTCAGCGTGGCCACGGTGTGGGCCTTGTCACCGCTGGGCCAGTAATTGGTGGCCACCAGGTACACGCCCTTGGGCGGCGCGCGGTGGATGTAGAGGTACGGGCCATACGCGGGCTGGTCGAAGTCTCCACCCTGCGAGTTGAGGAAGAAGGTGCCCCCGGAGGGGCTCGCGGTGTCGGCCCAGTACACGTGCGCCATCTTCTGCACGTCCAGGGTGTCGCCCTCGGCGCTGGCGTCAGTGGGCTCGTACAGGTGCAGGTCGGTGTAGACGCCGTCGGTGTCGCTGGTGAGCACCACCTTGAAGGGCACCGGCGGAATCTGCGCGTAGCTGGTGGCCTGGGCGCGCGCGGTGCCGGCCTGGTTGGTGGCCATCACCGTGACGACGTTCTTCCCGCTGGCCGCGGGGAACTTGCGGCTGAAGCGCCCGCGGTACGTGCGCATCAGGTAGCGGTCGCCGTTGATGGACACCACCACCGGGTCAATGGTGGTGTCGCTGACGGTGCCCTCGATGAGCATCATCCGGTCCACCGTCCAACCGCCCGAAGGCGCGGACAGGGTGACGACAGGGAGCGTCTTGCCCTTGCCAATGGGCACGCCCTGTTGACGGGGATTGGCGGCGGGCGTCTGCGCCAGCAGCACGGCGAGGAGGACAGGCAGCATGACGCGTCCTTGATGGGAGGAGGTCCACGAGCGTTCGCGGGCGGACAGACTGCGGCAGCAGTGCCCTCCATTTCAAGTCGCCTGCCAGCCTGCTGGGCGGCGAGCCACGCCTTCCCGACCTCCGAGAGGCGCCACACGCGGTGGGAATCAAGACCCACCGCGTGCCGGCAATCCCTCAGGACGCCGTCGGGCTCTGCGCCTCGGCTGCTGCCGGCGCGGCCTGCGCTTCCTTCTTATCCTCGGCCTTTTCTTCGGCCTTCACCTCGGCCTTTTCTTCGGCCTTCACCTCGGCCTTTTCTTCGGCCTTCGCCTCGGCCTTTTCTTCGGCCTTTTCCTCAGCGCCGCCGCTGGCACCAGCCGGCTTGCCTGTGGCAGGGGCGCCCGGAGGAGCGGTCCGCTTGGCGGCGCTGGCGGCCTGACGAACCAGCTCGCGGGCCTTCTGCGCCACCTTCGGCGTGGGCGCGAGGATCATGAACATCAGACGCCCTTCCATGCGGGGCATCTGCTCCACGATGGCCACGTCCTTCAGGTCCTTGGCCACGTCGTCGAGGATGGCCGTGCCCTGCTCCTTGTGCGTGATTTCACGACCACGGAACTGGATGACGACCTTCGCCTTGTTCCCGTCCTCGATGAACCGGCGGGTATTGCGGACCTTGAACTCGTAGTCGTGCTCTTCCGTCTTCGGACGGAGCTTCACTTCCTTGAGAAGGACCGTGACCTGGGCACGCTTCGCTTCCGAGGCCTTCTTCTTCTCCTCGTACTTGAACTTGCCGTAGTCCATGATCTTGCAGACCGGAGGACTGGCCATGGGGCTGATTTCAACGAGGTCCAGCCCCTCTGTCCGGGCGCGATCCAGCGCCGCCTCGAGAGGCATGACCCCGAGCTGGCTACCGTCAGAGCCGACGACGCGGACCTCACGGGCACGGATACGGCGATTGGTTCTCTGGTCGCGGCTCCCGCCGCGGCTGCTTCTCTGTTCGCGAATGATGGTGACTCTCCTCCGAATTGGGTTTCAGGCCTGCCCACCCAAAGGTGTGGCAGGCAGGTCCACGACAACAAGGGACCGTACACACATGTGAAGCGCCCCGCCCTGCTTGGGACCCACGCCTGGCAGTGTAACCCGCGGGCGCAGGAGTACATCCCAATGCCCGCTCGCCCGGTAGGAAGGGGAGCCCTGGGTGAACTTTCCTCTTTGGGGGACGGTAACGCCAGAGATAACGCCCGAGCCGTCCACCTGCCGTGGAACCATGCCCCCAATGTACCCCCCAAGGGCCCTCTGGGGGCGCCACTCCAGCTCGACCTGGGGGGCCGGGAATTGCCGGGTGGGAAACAGACAGGCGTGGACGGAACGTTCCTTCCAGCCCGGACCCGGACCCGGAGTCACGGCAGGAGGCCCACGCCCTGCGCTGCCCACTCGCTCCCCGGGGCGGTGCGCAGGGCGTCCACGGGCGGGGGCAGCCGCTCGCAGACGGACGGGTGCTCCGGAGGCACCTGCTCCGTGCTGGCGAGGCGGGCCCGGTTGAGCTTGCCCGTCATGCGTCACCAGGCGGCCGGCGGCCTACGTCACGGCGGGCGCCCCGGGTGGCCCGGGCCGTCCACAGCTCCAGCGCGCGGGTGGGCGTCCCCGCGTCTCCGCAGCCTCCGTCCGGAATGTGTCCCGTGAGAGAGTCGGCCGTCTCCGCATTGGAGTGACACCATGAGTCCGCCCCGTCCGCCCATCTCCGCCGTGATTGCAGGGCTGCTCGAAACGCTGGCCCGGGAGGACCGCTCCGTGGCCACGCCGCCCGCGGCGCAGACTTTCGATGAGGCCGCGCGGGCGCTCTACGCCATCGCCGGGCAGACGCGGGCCGCGCACTTCTCGGTGTGGGCGGACACGCTCGAAGACGGGCAGGACGCCGCGGGCATCAGCTTCTTCTATGACGTCCCCGACACGTCGGCGCGGCCGGGGCTGCTCGGCGCGGAGAAGCGCGCGGTGCGGCATGCCCTGGACCTGTCGCTTCACGGGCCGCTCACGGAGGCCATGGCGGCGCTCGCGAAGCGCGGCGCCGATGCCCGGTGGCCCGACCGCGGCAGCGTGCCGTTCCCGTTCGAGGCCCGCGACCCCGACGTGGCGTTCCGGGTCCTCTTCCAGCCGGGCGCGCTGGGCCCGTGGGTCATCTCCGTGGCCCGGGACCGGCGGACGCGGGACGCGTTCCCCTCGTTCGCCTCGCTGCCCTTGTCCGCCGAGGAGTCCGGCTTCCTGTCGGAGCGGTTCCTCCAGCTCGACTCGCTCTTCCAGGGGCAGGGGGTGCTCTTCACCGGCGCGCGCGGCTCGGGGCGGACGACGTCGCTCCACGCGGCCATCGAGGCACTCCCGGATGGTGTGCGCGGGCTGGCCGCGATGGAGACGCCCCGCGCCACGGACCTCCGCTTCGGCATCGTCCAGCCCGGAGGTGAGGCGACGATGGCGGGCACGCTCCGCGCGTTCCTGAGACAGGACCCGGACCTGGTGTTCGCGGACGAGGTCCGCACGGACGAGGAACTGCGGATGCTCATCAACGCGTCCCTGACAGGGCACGCAACGGCGGGCGTGCTCGAGGCCCAGACGCCCGAGGCCGCGCTCCAGCGGGTGCGCGCCGCGCTCCCCGACGTTTCCGTGGCGCCGCTCCTGGTCCATCACACCGTGGACGCACCGTCCGGCGCACGCACGGTGGCGCTGTACCGCGTGGTGGCGGATGGGACGGGCCCGGGCCGCGTCGAGCGCTGGCGGCCTGACTGAACGCCGTGCGTCCGCTGGCCCACGCGGGCGGCAACCCGGCGCTCGCGCGGAACGCGGCGGATGTGCGAAACCTCAAGGGATGAAGCGTCACGCCCCGGCCACGGAACGCAATCGCGAGCCCCTGCTCGCCGTCCTCCGCGAAGTCCTCCCCGCCTCCGGCAGGGTGCTGGAGGTGGCCAGCGGCACGGGTCAACACGCGGCCTGGTTCGCCCGCGCCCTGCCCCACCTCGTCTGGCAGCCCACCGACGTGGACGCGGAGTCGCTGGAGAGCATCGAGGCGTGGCGCGCCGAGGAAGGCCCGCCCAACCTGCTGCCCCCGCGCCGGCTCGACGCGAGCGCGGAGTCCTGGCCGGAGACGGACGCGGACGTCATCCTCAACGTGAACATGATTCACATCTCCCCCTGGGCGGCCTGCCAGGGACTGATGCGGGGCGCGGGCCGGGCGCTGCCTCCCGGCGGGCTGCTCGTCCTGTACGGCCCCTACTTCGTCGAGGGCCGCGAGACGGCCCCCAGCAACCTGGAGTTCGACGCCTCCCTCCGCGCCAGGAATCCGGCGTGGGGCGTGCGGTCGCTGGAGGCCGTCACCGCCGAGGCCGCCCTGCATGGCCTGGAGCGCGAGCGCGTGGTGGACATGCCCAGCAACAACCTCACCGTGGTCTTCCGCAAACCCCGTCCCCCGGTGTCCCCGCACTGAAGGCCGCCCGACACCGCGCCGGCTGAGTGCGGACCGCCGCACACGCCCGCGGCGCAGGCCCCCTTCACGCCCGGCACGCGCGCCCCTACCCCCATCCCGTTGCGAGACGTGGGCGGGACAGGGGGCACACCATGCCGGACGCACCAGCGAGGGCCCGCGCGCCGGAGGCCGTGCTGTTCGCCTCCGCCCTCCCGGGCCACGTGACTGGGGCCCGGAGCCATCAACGCACGCTGGTGCTGGTCCTGGCCGCCGTCGGGCTGCACGTCGCGGCGCTCTTCGGCGCGGCCTCGCTCTGGCACGGCCTGCCGCGACGGCTCGAAGGCGAAACCACCCGGGGAGAGGTCCTCGTGCTCCGGCTGACCGCCATGCCGCCTTCGGCGCCCGTGGGGGATGTCACCGGGACGGCCCCCGTGGCCCCTCGCCCCCGGACCGCGCGCGGGGCTCGGCCCTTGCGCGCGCCCACGCCGCCGCGCACCGCCGCGGCACCGCGCGCCCTCGAGCCCGAAGCGCCGCTGTCCGTCGGGCGCCCCGCCGGCGTCCCAGCCCACGGCCGTGACAGCCTGGCGGGCCGCGCCGTGGCGGGCATCACCCAGCGCGCCCTGGGGCCGGGCTTCCCCGGGCTGCTCGTGGAGCCGCCGCCCGCCACGGTCCCCGACAACCGCGAGGACGCCGCCCGGCGCTCCTTCGAACAGATGTTCCGCGACCGCTTCGAGGACGTGCCCTACCCCCACGAGGCGCGGATGGCGGGCATCGAAGGGTCATTGGTGCTGCGCATCTCCGTGGGCGTGCAGGGTCAACTGGTGGCCCTGGGGGTGCTGGGCCCCTGCCCCCACCGCCTCTTGTGCGAAGCCGCGCAGGAGGCGGTGCGGCGCGCCGCGCCCTTTCCACCGCCGCCCCCGGCGCTCGGCGACCGGGTCACCGTCGAGCTGCCCTTCAACTACCACCTGCGATGAGCGCGCGTGCGAGGCCGCGCTAGCCGGCGCGCATCCATCCTTCGCGCTCCAACAGGCCGGCCACGCGGGCGGCCAGCTCGTCGCGGATGCGGTGGACCAGGACGTCCGACTTGTCCTTGGGGTCCTCCAGCGGCCAGTCCTCGCGCTGGAGCCCCGGTACCTGGGGACAAGCCTCGCCACATCCCAGGGTGATGAGCCATTGCGCGCCCTGGGCCAGGTCGTCCGTGAGCAGGCGGGGCTTCACGTCGTGCAGGTCGATGCCGATGTCCCGCATGGCCGCGAGCACTTCGGGATGCACCTTGTCGCCAGGCTGCGTCCCCGCGGAGACGGCGCGCGCCTTCTGGGGGTCTACCATGACGTTGAAGAACGCCTCCGCCATCAGCGAGCGGCCAGCGTTGTGTACACAGGCGAAGATGACCTTGTTCATCAGACGTCCGACTCCATTCCTCAAAGGTTCACGCGCCCCTCCCCCCGCGCGAAGCGACTTTCAGTGTGTTCAATCGCTTGCATATCTCACGGACGGCTGGCCGCAAAGGATGAGGCCGGGCGGACGAAAGGCCACACGCGCCTACCTTTGGCGGGCGCAATCCATTGCGCATGTGAAAAACGCCTGCAACTGCAACGTGGCGCGCAACTGGGAGGCACACACGGGGGGGCGGCGGCCCGGCCCAGCGCCCCCGTGGAACGGGAGGCCTGGGCCGGGAACGCCCATGACACGGCGGAACGGCTACTCCAGGCCCGCGGCCTGACCTTCCGCGCCGGCGCCGCCCAGCACGAAGCCGTCGAAGGCCACGTTGGCCATCAGCTCCACGCGCTCCTTGTGCTTCTTCAGCAGCGCCACGTTGGCGGCGGCCGCCTTCTTGGATTCCTCGGACAGCGGCTGCTCCTCGTTCGCGCGGGTCTCCTCAATCGAGTCCAGCGTCTCCTGGAGCTGCGCCCGGGCCTCCTCCAACTGCGCGCGCTCCGCGTCGGCGAGCGAATCGTCCGCCAGCCGCTTGTCGACCTCGGCCAGCTGCGTCGTCATCATCTTCCGGCCCTGCTCCGCCGCGGCGCCAAGCTGGTCCAGGCTGTCGGCCACCATGGAGGCATAGACGGTGGTGGTGATGCTCTGGAACTCGGCGGGCGACATCCCCTGCGCCTTGAGGCCGGCGATGTACGCCTTGCGCACGTCCGCCATCAGCCCCATGAACAGCCCCGCGGCGTCCACGGCCGCGTTGAAGCCCGGCTTCTCGTCACCGTCGCCCGCGTGCTCGGCCTCGAACTCCTTGGACTTCACCTCGAAGGCCTTGAAGGCCGGCAGCGCCGACTCACGCACCGTCAGGTAGGCCAGCAGCCGCTGCTCGTCGAGCGGCAACACCTGCCCCTCCGGAGGCGCCTTGAATGGATTGCTGGCGTTGAGCTGCGTCAGCTCCTGCTCCTGGGCCTGCATCGTCTGCACGGCTTCGAGGCTGCCGCCGAACTTGTTCTTGGCCCAGATGCCACCCGCCAGCATCAAGCCAATGCCCGCCAGGATGAAGACACCGCAGCCGATGCCCAATCCGATGAGGACCTTCTTCATGAAACCCTCCAGGGAAGACGTGTCACCACGGACCCTGTGCTAGCCGGGCCGGGCCCCCTGGAGCAAGCGTCACGGTGTCACGGAGCGTTCGACACCCGGGCGAGCGAGCTGCGTGGGCTGGCGGGGCAGGCGGGCCTGGAACGTGGTGCCCTCCTGCGCCGTGGAGTGGACGCGGACCACGCCGCCGTGGGCATCCACGATGTGCTTCACGATGAAGAGGCCCAGCCCCAGCCCTCCCCGGGCGCCCTTTCGCTCCGGGCGCTTCATCGGTTCGAACAGGCAGGTCCGAAGCTCCGGGGCAATGGGCCCGCCCGAGTTGTGGACGGTCAGCAGCACGTCGTCACGCAGCCCCTGCGTGCGGATGCGCACCGGGCAGTGCTCCGGGCTGTAGCTGAGCGCGTTGTTGACCAGGTTGGTGATGACCTGCGCCAGCCGGTCCGCGTCCCACAGCCCATGGCCGTCTCCCCGGCACTCCAGCTCCAGCCTCCGCTCCGGGCGGGCGAGCCGGACCTCCTCCACCACCTGCCGTGTCAGCTCGTGCAGGTCCAGCCACCGGGGCTCCATGGGGATGCCCCCGCCCAGCCGGGCCTGCGTGAAGTCGAGCAAGTCCCTCAGCATGCGCGTGGCGCGCTCGGCGCTGGAGAGGATGCGGCCCAGTCCCTTGCGGAGCCGCTCATCCAGGCCCTCCCGCCGCAGCATCGCGGTGGCGGACATGCTGATGGCGGAGAGGGGATTGCGCAGGTCGTGGCTGACGATGCCGATGAGGAGCTGCTCGAACTCCGCGCGCCGCTTCGCCTCCAGCTCCGTCGCCCGCCGCTCGGTGATGTCCTGCATGGCGCCCACCATGCGCGCCGCGTGGCCCTCCTCGTCGCGAATCACCTGCCCCCGGTCGGAGATGACGGCCCAGGTGCCATCCCCGCGCAGGAAGCGGTACTCGTCCGTCCAATGGCTCGCGCCCTGGTCGATGACGGTCCGCATGTCCTGGGCAATCCGCTCGCGGTCCTCCGGATGGATGTGCTCCGTCCACCATTCGATGTCCCGCCGCGGGGCGCCCGGGGGCAGCCGGAACTGGACGGCGGCCAGCTCGCTCCATTCGATGGTCCCCGCGTCCAGGTCCCATTCGTAGATGACGTCGCTGGTCGCCAGCGTGGCCAACCGGTAGCGCAGCTCCGACTGGCGCAGCACCTCCTCGGCGCGCCGCCGCTCGCTGATGTCCAGCGACACGCCCGCCACGCTCATCACGCTGCCGTCGGGCCCGATGACGGGTGAGATGCCCGTCATGAAATAGGAGCCCGCCATCTCCACCTCCAGGGTGAAGGACTGTCCCTCCTGGGCGCGCAGCGTGGCGGCCACGAGGTCCGGCCGGTCGCGGTACACGTCGAACGCGGAGCGCCCCACGTAGGCGCCTCGCTCCAGCCCCAGCGCGCTCAGCCGCTCGCCCTCGAAGAGGGTGATGATGCCCCGCGCGTCCGTGGCCCAGAGGATGACGGGCAACTGGGTGACGATGCGGCGCAGGTGCTCACGTGCCTCGTCCCGCTCGCGCTCCAGCCGCTTTGACTCGGTGAGGTCCGCGGAGAAGCCACACACGCCAATGACGCGCCCCTCCACGTCCGGCAGGGGGAACTTGAGGGTCTGGAAGACGCGCGTCCCGTCGGGGAGCGGCACGTGCTCGTCGATGGTGAGCTGATGGCCCGTGTCCAGCACCTGCCTGTCGTTGAGGGTGAGGGTGCTGGCGACCTCCGAGGAGAACAGGTCGAAGTCAGTGCGCCCCAACACATCGCGCCGGAGCCTGCCGGAGGTCTTTTCGAAGCCGTGGTTCACGTAGAGGTACCGGCCCGCCGTGTCCTTGGCGTAGATGACCGTCGGCGCGTGGTCGAGCAGCCGGTGCAGCCAGGCCCCCGTGGCGCGCGCGGTGCGCTCATCCTCCTGGGAGGACTGGCCCACCGCCTCCGCCAGCCCCGCGTCGAGCACCTGGACCAGCGCGCGCAGCCCCGCGAGCTCCGGGACCCAGCCCACGGACTCCAGGCTCTCGAGGATGGCCTCACGCAATGCGCCATACTCGAGCACCAGCGCGTTGATGCCGAAGCCCGCCAGGTAGCGCTCACGTCCATACTCACGGCCCAGGGTGCGAGCCTCCGCCAGCCGCGCCTCCAGGGAGGGGGTTCGGAGCAGCCCCCCCAGCCGCCCCACGAGTTTGTGC
>NZ_JABXEP010000112.1:0-27998 GCF_013372605.1 Myxococcus sp. AM009 | reverse complement strand
GCGCTCGCGGACGACCCGCCCATCGGGCGACGGACGCGTTTCCAGGCCCAGGCCAGGAGCACCAGCGGGAGCAGGCTGGGATTTCCGCCCCCTGCCGCCGCGCACCCTCCCTGCGCTGTTGCATCCCGCTGCTTGGGGCAGGGCAGCCACAGCCGACACGCCGAGCCCGCCTTCACACACGGATGCTCGCCTTGCGCGCTGGTGCATGAAGGCCCGAAGTGGCCCGCCTCGAGCCCCGCCACCGCGCAGCTCCGGGTGCCGTCCTCCCGCGCGGCACACGACATGCTCACGGGGCAGTCCGCATGCGCTTGGCACTGCTGCTCGCAGGCGTCCACGGCCGGGTCCATCGGCGTCCGGACGCGCGCGCCTCGTGAGGCATCGTCCATGGCCGCCTGGATGAAGTCCGCGTGCACGTCGACGCGGGTGTTCGTGCCCGTGGCGCAATTGAGGTCGCCAAACGAAGTCACCCCCACCAAGCGCTCGTAGCCGTCCTGTTCGATGAACACCGGGCCGCCGCTGTCCCCGCCGCACGACATCGCCGGCGCCGCTTCGATGGAGAACATGCCCGCTTCAACCGAGGTGACCCGAGACAGGCCGCCACGGCGCAGCCCCGCGCCCCCGGCTCCGTCCACGCCGAAGCCCACCACCCGCGCCAGCCGCCCCACGCCGTCAGCGGGAAACGCCCGCGCCTCCCAGGCCAGCGGAGCGACGGGCGCATCGCTGGCGAGAATCAACACGCCCACGTCATTCACGCCCGGACGCCACGCGGGATGGAGGCGGCCCTCCACCACGCGGACGCGCTGCGCGGCGGAGGCGCGGGCCGTCTCGGCGGCGAACACCACCGAGAAGACCCGCGGCGCCTCCGCGTTCTCCACGCAATGCGCCGCCGTCAACACCACCCGGGGCGCCACCAGCGTCCCCGTGCAGAGCACGCGAGCCGCCTCGTCAGGCTCACCACAGAAGGGCGAGACGGGGACGATGGCGGCCACCGAGGGGAAGCCCGGCTCGGGCGCTCCGCCCACCACGGCCCGCCGCGCCGGGGTGAGCGGCTCCGGGGAGATGGGGACGACAGAAGGACCACACGCGCCCGCCGCCAGCAGGAGCCCCACTGCGGCGGACGTGACGTCACTCGCTGTCGAAGTCGCCCTGCGGAACGTCCGTGGCCGCGCCCGCGGCGTCCCAGTACTTCCACTCACCCGTCTTCTCCCCCTTCTCGTACTGGCCCTGCACGGCCAGCGCGCCATTGGGGTGCCACTCCGAATAAGCGCCCTGCGAGCGGTGCCCCGCCAGCGTCCCTTCCGCCCACTTCGAGCCGTCCGAACGCCAGGCGGTCCACTGCACCGGACCGGCGCCGGGCGGATGGAGCTCCTCGCGGTTCTTCGGGCCCTCCTCGTAGTAGAGGGTCCACAGGCCCTGCTTGAGCCCGCCGCGGTAGGCACCCTCGAACTGCTTCACGCCGTCCTCGAAGTAGGTGACCCAGCGGCCCTCCATCTTCCCGTCGACGTAGGCACCCTCCGTCTTCAGCTTCCCGGTGGCGTGCCACTCCACCCAGCGGCCGTGCTTCTGGCCATCGGGCCGGGCGCACCACTGGAGGACGCCGTCGGGCGGCGCGCGGCCCTGGAGCCGCGCGCCATCGGGACAGGGCCCGGAAGCCCGGTTGCAGCCCAGGGCCATCCCGGCGACCAGCGCCAGCGCCACACCTGCCAGGACGCGCTTCTTCAACTGCAAGAGCCCACGCCGCTGCAGCTGCAGTTGTTGCGCGCGAACGAATAGTCATCCGACGCCGCCGCGAAGCTGCCCAGGCCGTAGTCGTGCTTGGCGCAGTCCTGCGTGTAGGCCGTGGTGCCCACGCAGCGCGGCAGGCTGGTGACGCCGCAGCCCTGGCCACAGCGGCCCTTGCAGCCGTTGCCCGAGCCACCGGTGCAGCCGCAGCCCCGGCCCACCGTTCGGTAGTAGCCGGAGCCGATGTACTGACGGCTGCAGGTGCAGGAGAGGTGCACCCAGCCGCGCTCGGACACGTACTCGTACGCCGTGAGGACCTCGCCCACGGGGACAATCTGCATGAAGCTCGTCTGGCGCTCGGCGGCTTCCTCCACGCGGGTGCGGCCCTCCGCGGGGAGCTCGTGGGCGAGCCCCTCCAACAACGACGCGAGCAGGTGCGCGTGGGACGCGTCCAGCGGGCTGCCCGACGGCGTGAACTGGCCCACGCCCTGGTTGAAGTCGATGTGGAATCCGATGACGGGGTCGCCAAAGTCGTACGTCACCTCGACGACGTTGGCCTGCGTCTCCACCGCGAGCATCCGCACCACCGCGCCCCCGGAGCCGTACGTGGCCTCCAGCGTCGTCGCGTCGTGCTGGAGGACCTGGAAGCCCTCCTGTTCAAGGGGCTGCCCGGACGGCGCATCGGAACAGCCCACCACGACAGCCAGCGACAGGGCACAGAGCAGCAGCCTCTTCATGTCTCTCTCGATTCCAGGGGTGCGGAAATTCTCAACTCCCGAGAACCTAGAAAGATACATACATGGGCGTCAACAGGCTCACCCTGAAATTCAGAACATCCCCGCTTAGACTCGACACCCCGGCGACAAACGCCGGTCTCAGGAGAGGCCCATGCCCCAGAATCGCGCGACCCTGATGTGCCTTGCCGCCCTGCTGATGGGGGGCTGCGGTGGAGCCCTGGACGAAGCCACGGCGGAGCCCGCCGCGACGGAGTCCACGTCCCAGGCCCTCTATCCGGAGTACGACCCGGACATCCACTGCCGGGTCCGGTCCCAGTATGTGTCCTGCGGCAGCGGGCCGACGCACTACGCCTTCTACAGCCCGGACTGGGGCTACTACATCGAACGCGACATCTGTGGTGGCAACTGGCCGCTCTGTCCGCTGCTCTGATTCACAGGACGGGCATCCATCCCCGGCGCGGGCGGTGCTATCAAGCACCGCACCATGCCTGAAACGCCCCCTTCCCTGTTCGACGTGGTGCCCGCGGAGCTGGACTTTCCGTCCGACGAGCGCCGCATCCAGGCCTTCTGGAAGGACCGCCGCATCTTCGAGCGCTCGCTCGAAACGCGTGAGGGTGCCCCCAGCTTCGTCTTCTACGAGGGCCCGCCGACCGCCAACGGCCTGCCGCACAACGGCCACGTCCTCACGCGCGTCATCAAGGACCTGTTCCCCCGCTACAAGACGATGACGGGCCACTACGTCCCCCGCAAGGCCGGCTGGGACACCCACGGCCTGCCCGTGGAGGTGGAGGTCGAGAAGGAGCTGCGCATCCACGGCAAGGCGGAGATTGAGCGCTACGGCGTGGAGCCCTTCACCGAGCGCTGCATCGAGTCCGTCTTCCGCTACACCTCAGAATGGGAGCGGCTCACCGAGCGCATCGGCTTCTGGGTGGACCTGAACCAGGCCTACGTCACCTACCACCGTCAGTTCGTGGAGAGCGTGTGGTGGGCGCTGGCGGAGCTGCACCGCAAGGGCCTCTTGTACCAGGGCCACAAGGTGGTGTGGTGGTGGCCGCAGGGCGGCACCGCGCTGAGCGCCGCGGAGGTGGGCCTGGGCTACAAGACGGTGGACGACCCGAGCGTCTACGTCGCCTTCCCGCTGCGCGACGCGCCGGACACCGCGCTGGTGGTGTGGACGACCACGCCCTGGACGCTGCCGTCCAACATGTACGCGGCCGTCAACCCGGGCGTGGACTACGTCACCGTGGACGCGGGCGAGCGCAAGCTCATCGTCGCCGCGGCCCTGCGCGAGGCGCTGGCGAAGAAGCTCAAGCAAGAGCTGCCGGTGGTCGCCACGCAGAAGGGCAGCGCCCTGGTGGGCCAGCGCTACCAGCCGCCCTTCGAGCAGTACCACCAGCGCGCGGGCGACACGCGGCTGCCGCTGAAGGACGGCGGTGAGGACGCGCAGGCCTGGCGCGTGCTGGGCGCGGACTTCGTGACGCTCGACAGCGGCACGGGCATCGTCCACATCGCCCCGGCCTTCGGCGAGGACGACTACGAGGCCTTCCGCAAGGACAAGGCCCGCTTCGCCCAGCCCGAAGCGCTGGAGCTGTTCTGCGCGGTGAAGCCGGACGGCACCTTCTCCGACGACGTGCCGCTCGTGGCGGGGCGCTTCGTGAAGGAGGCGGACAAGGACATCCAGCGCCACCTGAAGGAGCGCGGGCTCATCCTCCTCACGGAGCAGTACAAGCACGAGTACCCCTTCTGCTGGCGCGCGGACGACGACCCGCTCATCCAGTACGCCCGTCCCGCCTGGTACATCCGCACCACGTCCGTGAAGGACGAGGCGATCGCCAACAACCGCGCCGTCAACTGGGTGCCCGAGCACATCAAGGAAGGCCGCTTCGGCGACTTCCTGGCCAACAACGTGGACTGGGCCCTGTCGCGCGAGCGCTACTGGGGCACGCCGCTGCCGCTGTGGGTCCACTCGGAGACCGGTGAGGTGGAGGCCGTCCCCTCGCTCCAGGCACTGCGCGAGAAGCCGGGCAACAACGTGGCCGCGGTGGAGGCGGAGCTGAACGCCTTCCTCGCGGGCAAGCCGCACGAGGCCAACGCCAGGCACCTCCTGGTCCACAAGCCGTGGATTGACAAGGTGACGTTCGAGAAGCCCGGCACCCCGGGGCGCTTCCAGCGCGTGCCCGAAGTCGTGGACGTGTGGTTCGACTCCGGCTGCATGCCCTTCGCGCAGTGGGGCTTCCCGCACGCGCCGGGCTCGCGGGAGATTTTCAACCGCGCCTTCCCTGCGGACTTCATCTCCGAGGCCATCGACCAGACGCGCGGCTGGTTCTACTCCCTGCTGATGGTGAGCACGCTCCTCTTCGACGAGGAGACGCAGGCGCGCATGGGCCTGTCGCCCCTGCGCGGCTGGCCGCAGCCGTACAAGAGCTGCATCGTGCTGGGCCACGTCTCCGACAAGGAGGGCCGCAAGGAGTCCAAGTCCAAGGGCAACTACACGCCGCCGGAAATCATCCTGGACGAAGTGCGCATGGACTTCGCCGTCCTCACGGCCGCGGAGGCCGGCGTGCCGGGTGAGCCGGGCGTGGCGCTCATCGCCCGCGAGGACCTGGAGGGCCTGGACCTCCAGGAGGGCGCCCAGGTGCGGCTCTTCCGCCCGGACCGCCCGGACGTGGCGCTCACGGCGACGGTGAAGGCGCACAAGAAGCTCAAGCGCCGCGTGCTGCTGCTGGCGCCCGCTGACTTGCAGGCGCTGGACGTGGCGCCCTCCGCGCGCGGCGCCAGCGTCATGCCGGTGGAGGTGCCTCGGCTGGCGCCCTCCGAGCGCGTGGTGCTGAAGGACCCCGCCGCCAAGGCGCCGGGCGCGGACGCGTTCCGCTGGTTCTTCTACGCGGCGAGCCCCACCTGGTCGAACACGCGGCACTCGCTGAGCAACGTGCGGCTGTTGCAGAAGGACTTCCAGGTCAAGCTGCGCAACGTCTACTCGTTCTTCACCATCTACGCGAACATCGACGGCTTCAACCCCGCGGCCGGCAACGCGGACGCGTCCGACTCGCCGTGGGAGGCCATCCGCCGCAGCCAGGGCTGGCGCGAGGTGAAGGCGCGGCCGGTGCTGGACCGCTGGATTCTGTCGGAGGTCCACCTCACCCTGCGCGACGTCACCCGCGCGCTGGACACCTACCAGGTCTACGACGCGGCCCAGCGGATGGTGGCCCTGGTGGACGCGCTGTCCAACTGGTACCTGCGCCGCAGCCGCTCGCGCTTCTGGGCGCCGGGCTTCGAACAGGACAAGCAGGACGCGTACTTCACGCTCCACGAGGCGCTCACCACCATCGCCTCGCTGTCGGCGCCCTTCATCCCCTTCTTCGCAGACGAGCTGTGGGGCAACCTGGTGCGCAAGCCCTGGCCCACCACGCAGCCGGAGAGCGTCCACCTGGCGCGCTTCCCCACGGTGGAGGCGTCTCTCATCGACGAGGGGCTCGCGGCGGAGATGGGCGCGGTGCGGGATTTGGTCTCCCTGGGCCTCAAGGTGCGCACGGACAACCGCCTCAAGGTGCGCCAGCCGCTGTCGCGCGCGGACGTCATCCTGGCGCGCAAGGAGCTGACGGACCGCGTGGCGGTGTACCGCGACCTCATCGCGGACGAGCTGAACGTCCACGAGGTGCGCTTCGTGGAGCCGGGCAGCCCGGAGGCGGACGTGGTGCGCTTCCGCGTCCGGCCCAACCTGCGCGCGGTGGGCGGTCGGCTGGGCCCCAAGCTGGCCCCGGTGCGCAAGGCCTTCGACACGGGCGACGGCGACGCGCTGCACCGCGAGCTGCTCCAGACGGGCCGCGTGGCCCTGACGGTGGCCGGCGAGGACCTGGTCTTCACCGCCGAGGAGCTGGAGACGCTGGTGGAGGCCAACCCCGGCTACGCCGCCGCGGGCATGGGCGTGGGCGTGGTGGTGCTCCACACCGAGCTGACGGAAGGCCTGGTGGATGAGGGCCTGGTGCGCGAGCTGCTCGCCCGCGTGCAGGGCGCGCGCAAGGACCTGGAGCTGGGCTACACCGACCGCATCCAGCTCTGGGTGGACGGCGACGCGCGCGTGAAGCGCGTGACGGACGAAGCGCGGGAGCTGATTGCGCGGGAGACGCTCGCCTCCAGCATCCTCGTGGGCCCCGAGGGCCTCACCGGCAAGGAAGAAGAGGTCAGCCTCAATGGCCTGCCCGCGCGCCTCCGCGTGGAACGGGCCTGAGCCGCGAAAAAACACGGGCTGCCTCATCCCCGCGATGAGGCAGCCCGCAAGGCACGGCACCCCGGCGCGGCCCCTCCCACGTGAGAAAGGGGACGTGCCGGCCTTCACTCCGTTCGCGGTGAAGGTCGTGTCGTTCCGGTACAGCAACGCCTGGGAGCCGCGTCACAGCACGCCGCGGCTCCGACTATTTCAGTATAAACTGTTTTTGCTCGATTACTGAAATATGAGACAGGTTGTCAATCAAGACCCGGGCCCCTCTCCACGGGCGCCCTATCTTGACCGGCCTGTCGCAATCCTCGATAAGCGGCTCGCGTCACAGTTGAGACTGCGACGCAAAACCAAAAACGGGATTGCGGATGTTCTCGGCATTCACCTCGCTCGCCCTGCTGCTCTCGGCGGCCCCCGCGGGGCCAGCACCCGCGGCGGCGCCCGCGCCCTCCGAAGCCGCGCTTTCCCAAGTCCAGCCGCCCAGCCGCATCGACAGCGTCACCGTCCCCTATCCAGAGGTGGAGTTGGCGGCGGGGCGCCAGGCGGACGTGGTGCTGCGGCTCACCATCGACGAGCACGGCGTGGTGACGGCGTCGGAGGTGGTGCGGTCCGCGGGCGAGTCCTTCGACCAGGCGATTCGCGCCGCCAGCCTCACCTTCCGCTTCGAGCCCGCGCGCGTCGGCGGAGCCGCGGTCGCCTGCCAGATTGAGCTGGTCCACTCGTTCCGGTTGGACGCGGCCACCGCGTCAGCGCCGGAGGCCGCGCCCCCCTCCGAGCCACCACCGCCCGTGCAGGCGGAGGCGCCGGCCGCGCCACCACCGCCTCCGGAAGAGAAGACGATGGAGACCACGGTGTCTGGCCGCTCGGAGGCGGAGCGGAGGCGCCAGTCCGCGGAGGCGGTGCGCGTGGTCAGCACCACCCGCGCGCGGGCCCGCTCGGTGGACATGGGGCAGGTGCTGGCATCACAGGAAGGCGTGGAGGTTCGCCGCAGCGGCGGCCTGGGCAGCACCATCCGCTTCTCACTGAACGGCCTCACCGACGACCAGATTCGCTTCTTCCTGGACGGCGTGCCGCTCGAGCTCTCCGGCTATCCCTTTGGCTTCGCCAACGTGCCGGTGAACCTGGTCGACTCGATTCAAATCTACCGGGGCGTGGTGCCCTCCCGCTTCGGCGCCGACGCGCTGGGCGGCGCCGTCAACCTCACCTCCGCGCCGCTTCAAGACGGCGCGCATGGCGCCGTGTCGCTCCAGGGCGGCGCCTTCGGGACGTACCGGCTGACGCTGGGCGGCAGCTACCGGCCCGCCGCTGGCGGCCTCTATACCCGGGCCCACCTCTTCGCGGACACCACGCGGAACGACTACCGCGTGAATGTGGAGGCCTCCGACGACAGCGGGCAGCTTCGCCCTGTCACCGTCAGCCGCTTCCACGACGGCTACCAGGCGCTGGGCGGCGGGCTCGAGGCCGGCTTCGAACAGGTCGGCTGGGCGGACCGCGTCGCCCTGCGCGTCTTCGGCTCCGGCTACGACAAGGACCTCCAGCACAACCTGGTGATGAGCGGAGGCCCCTTCGGCGAGGCCCGCTACGGCGCGACCGCGCTCGGCACGCAGCTCCTCTACGAGAAGGCCCTCACCGACGCGGTCCGCGTCGACGCGCTGGCCGGCTACGCGTGGCAGGCCTCCGACTTCCAGGACACGTCCCAGTGGGTCTACGACTGGTTCGGCAACCGGCTGCGCGAGCGCACCCAGCCGGGCGAGCTGGGCGGCGACGCCACCGACCAGACGCTCTGGCAGCAATCCTTCCATGGCCGCGCCAACGCGAGCTGGGCCCTGAGCCCGTCCCAGACGCTGCGGCTCGCCTTCGCCCCCACCCTCACCCGCCGCACCGGCGAGCAGCGGCGGCTGGCCAGCCCCATCGACCAGGACCCGCTCTCCGCGGACCGCGACCTCCTCACCGCCGTCACGGGCCTGGAGTACCAGCTCAACGCCTTCAACGACGCGCTGGAGCTGATTGTCTTCGCCAAGGACTACCTCTACGCGGCCAGGGCCCAGCAACCGCAGCCCACCGGCGAGTGGCTCAGCAAGGACCGCGACCTGCACCAACTGGGCGGCGGCGCGGCCCTGCGGCTGCGCGTGAGAGAGCCCCTCTACGTCAAGGTCAGCTATGAGCGCGCCACGCGGCTGCCGCGGATGGACGAGCTGTTCGGCAACGGGGTCCTCATCCGGGAGAACCTCGACCTGGCGCCAGAGCGCAGCCACAACGTGAACGCCGGCCTGGCCACCGCGCCCTTGCGCACCCGGCTCGGCGTGTTCCGGGGGGAGCTGAACGGCTTCGCCCGGCTGGCGCGGGACCTCATCATGCTGGCGGGCAGGGACCGCGACTGGACGTTCCAGAACGTCTACGGCGCGCGGGCGCTGGGCGTGGAGGGGGCGACGGGCTGGAGCGCGCCCGGCGGCTGGTTGCACGTGGACGCCAACGCCACCGTCCAGGACCTCCGCAACGTGTCCAGCCAGGGCACCTTCGGCGCCTTCGAGGGACAGCGGCTGCCCAACCGGCCCTGGTTCTTCCTCAACGCCACCGCGCGCCTGTCCCTGCGAGGGGTGGCCACCGCGGAGGACGAGCTGTCCCCCTTCTGGACCGCGCGCTACGTCCACGGCTTCTTCCGCTACTGGGGAGGCCTGGGCTCCGTGGAGACGAAGCAGACCATCGACAGCCAGTTCGCGCAGGCGGCGGGCGTTGGCTACAAGGTCCGCCTCAACGGCTTCTCGCTGGGGCTCAGCACCGAGCTGGACAACCTCACCGACGCGAGGCTGTTCGACTTCTTCGGCGTCCAGCGGCCCGGCCGCTCGGGCTGGCTCAAGGCCACCGTGGAGTACTGACGCACGGCGCCGCCCGCGTCACTCACGCGGGCGGCACCTGGCGCACCCTGCTCAGCGCACCTTCACGAACTGGTAGGCCCAGCCCAGCGTCTCGAAGCGCTTCACCGCGGAGCCGTTGCTGTTCAGCTCCCACACGGACGTGGACGCGTAGTCCGCGGTGGGCAGCAGCAGGAAGGTCCGCCCTTCGATGGTGAAGGCGTAGTAGCCGCCCGCAATCCAATCCAGGCCCTGGATGGGCGCGCCCTCGCCCGTCTCCACGTTCACCTGCCACAGCTTCCAGTGCGTGCCGTTGGTGACGTCGGACGCCGTCGGCGTCGCGCTCAGCGTCGGGCTGTCGTCATGGAAGGCCGCCACCACGCCCACGTTGTTGCCCAGGTAGCGGAACGCGGCCGTCTGGCGCCCGCCCACCATGGACGCCAGCGAGCGCGTCCAGTCCCCGTCGATGGCGCGCGAGTTCGCGTCGAAACGCACCATGCACGTCTCCGGGGCGGTGTCGTCCACCACCGGCGCGCCCGCGCTGAACACCCAGTTGCTGAAGTAGATGTTGCCGTTCTCGTCCTTCGTCGCCACGTCCAGGCCCGGGCACGGCGCCTCCAGCAGCTCCACCAGGCTGTCATCCGCGTGGGAGTAGACGGCAATCTGGGAGCTGGGGGAGAAGCGGTAGTAGTTGGCGTCCGTCCAGTAGAAGGGCTGGAACGAATAGCCGCCGTGCGCCACCACGCCGCGGTCGAAGCTGGCCTTCACCACCAGCCCGTCGCGCTCCGTCACCAGCCCCGGCGACTCCACGGGGCCGGAGATGGTCATCGCCTCCGGGTTCCACACGATGCGCCGGGACTCCTCCAACTGCATGTACGCCGACGTCCCGTCCACGAAGTGGTTGAGGTACAGCGGCGCCGCCGTCAGCCCGTAGTTGGCGAAGCTGAGCTTCCCCGACTCCTGGAAGCGCCCGCTGTCGAACACCGTGTAGCGGGTGAGCTCGGGCGCCTCGCCCGCGCCGACGAAGAGCTTGCCGTCCACGGCGCCAATCGTCGCGAAGCCAGCGTGCTCGCTCGCCTGCTCCAGGTCGATGCTCGTCACGTCGAGCGAGTTGAACACGCTCACATACGTGGCAGACCCGGAGTCTCCGAAGACGGACGTGGCCAGGCTGTACACCGGCCCGGTCTCCGTCTCGTCGGGGTTCACGTTCGGGTCCGAGTCCGACGAGCCGCACGCCGTCAACGAGGCGGCGAGGAACATGAGGGACGCGGTGGATGCAGTCGCCAGACGGCTGCGCTTGCGCATTGGATTCTCCATGAGGGGTACGGCGTGGTTTCAGGCAGGCACCGAGGCGGGCATCGGCGTCGGGGCCTGCTTCTGAAGGCGGGAGATGGCGTGGGCCGCGCCGGCCAGCAGCACCGCGAGCAGACACAGGCCCACCTCGGTCGCGAGCACGAACGCGGAGCCCGAGGCGAAGGGGAGCCGCTGCATCCGGACCGCGTCGATGAAGGGCACGGCGAAGAGCCCCGCGCTGGCGAGGATGAGCAGGCGGCGCGCATACACGCCGGGCGAGCCGCCCACCCACGCACCTCCCACGCCCAGCGCCCAGGCCACGAAGAAGGCGGTGTGCTCCCAGCGGGGACGGTCCGCGAGCTCCGCGGGCACCAGCTGGTTGGCGATGAAGAGCACCGCCACCGCCACCGTGAGCCCGGCGCACACCCCCGCCGTCAGCTTCGCGAGCACGGCGTCGAAGCGGCTCTTCCCCTGCAGGCGCCGCCGCTCCAGCCAGAGCAGGTTGCCCGCCAGGATGCCGAACGCCATCAGCCAGGAGAGCAGCGCGTAGAGGACCTTGGCGGGGAAGCTGGCCCAGGTCGCGAAGTGCAGCCCGTACAGCGGGTCCATCACCTGCGTGTAGCGCGTGCCGCCGCCCGTCTCGCGCGACCAGAGGACGTCACCCTCGCGCGACACGCGCAGGTGCGTGAAGGCGTGCAGCGTGCCCTCCGCCTCGCCCGGCAGGTGGACGGTGCCGTTCGCGTCCCCCAGGTGGTCGAAGAAGAACCAGCTGTGCTCCGACTGAGGGAAGCGCGCCTTGGCCAGCGCCAGCGCCCGGCCCAGGTCGGGAGGGCCGCCGGGCTGCCCGGAGGGGGCGAGCGGCGCGGGCCAGTCCACGGCCACCTCCATCGCCTTCGCGTCACCGTCCAGCGCGGACGACACCACCGCGGGCAGGTACCAGTCCGACAGGCAGAGGACTCCGCCGGTGAGGGCGAAGACGAACAGGAAGGGCGCGCTGATGACGCCAATCACCTTGTGCGCGTCCGACCACAGCGCCCGCCGCGACGACTCCGGACGGAACTGCACCAGCTCCCGCACCAGCCGCCCCAACTGGATGAGCACGCCGGTGATGACGAGCAGCAGCAGCACGCCGGAGGCGATTCCCGCCAGGTGCTTGCCGAAGGGCAGCGGCTCCAGGAAGTGCATCGCGTTGAGGAACTCGCCCAGGTCGCTGCGCTCGCCCAGCTGCTGGCCGGACACCGGGTCCCACCAGGTGGAGCGGATGGGGCCTTCGGGCGTCATGCGCCACAGCCGCATCCACGGCTCCTCGGCGGTGGGCAGGGAGATGCCGAACCAGGCGGGCTTCGCCGCCGTCTCCGCCTCCGCCAACTGCTGGGCCAACTGGACGGCCCGCGCCTCCGTCACCGCGATGGGCGCCCGGAACGTCGGCTCCTGCCACGGCGCCAGCTCCTCCGCGAAGAGCGCGAAGGAGCCCATGAAGAACAGCACGAAGAGGATGAGCGACGACAGCACGCCGGCCCAGGCGTGCGCGTCCCAGAGGATGGTGTACGAACGGGGAGACAGCTTCACGTGAGCACCAGGACGACCGACGACACCACCGCCACCGCGGCAGCGCCCACCCAGGCCCGCGCGCCACTCCGGGCCAGCAGCGCCAGGCACGCCGCGGTGGCCATCGCCGGCAGCGCGACGAGGAACGCGAGCAGGTATCGGACATCGACGGACGCGGGCAGCACCGCCACCAGCGCCAGCGTCGCCAGCACCCCGGCCGCGGGCGCCACCGTCACCGCGGCGCTGATGCGAGCAGCGCCATGTTGATGCTTCTGGGTCATCAGCGCGTCCCCGCCCAGGCCAGCACCAGCCCCACCGCGCTGAGCGGCACCGCCCACCGCGTGGCGCGCGGCCACAGCGGCCCACACAGCGCGAGCACCGGCGTGGCCAGCATCACCACCACCGTGGCCGTCGTCAGCCCGACGCCCAGCCCCTGCGCCTTCACGCCCACGGCCACGCCCGCCAGACATGCCACGGCGCCCACCGCGCGCACCCACCCCCGGTGACGCGTGAGGGCACTCTGGGGGGCGCGGGCCGTCACCGACAGGAGCACAGCGAGGCCCAGCAAGATGAGCAGGGTCGAAACCGCCATGTTCTCCTCGGAGCAAGGGCGCTATTGAGAATCACTCTCAATATCGAAACCGGGCCCAATGAAACCCGGCCGCGCGACGATGTCAAGGCAGGCGGTCAGACGGGAAACGCGTGCTGGCTCGGCATTTCACGCACAGCGGGACGGAGCCGCGCCAGGCTCCGTCCGCGCGGTGTCACGCTCAGTTGGGGCTGGCGGTGGGACGGACGATGATTTCGTTCACGTCCACGTCGGCGGGCTGCTCGACGGCGAAGGCGATGCTCCGGGCGATGGCCTCGGGTGGGATGGCGATTCGGCGGTACTCGCGCATGCCCTCGCGCGCGCCTGCGTCGGAGATGGAGTCCGCGAGCTCGGACGTCGTCACGCCCGGTGAAATGACGGTGACGCGGATGTCACCGCCGACCTCCTGGCGCAGGCCTTCGGAGATGGCGATGACGGCGTACTTCGTCGCGCAGTACACCGCGCCGGTGGGCACCACGGAGTGGCCGCCAATGGAGGAGAGGTTGATGAACTGACCGGAGCGCTGCGCCTGCATGATGGGCAGCCCCGCGGCGATGCCGTGCAGGACGCCGCGGATGTTGACGTCAATCATGCGGTCCCACTCCTCGACCTTGAGCGCCTCCAGCTTCGACAGGGGCATGACGCCCGCGTTGTTGATGATGACGTCGAGCCGGCCGTGCTCGGCGCGGGCGAAGCCCATGAAGGACTCGACGTCCGCTCGCTTCGTGACGTCCAGCGCCCGGTAGCGCGCGGAGCCTCCGTCCGCGCGGAGGGCCGACGCCAGGGCTTCGAGCCGGTCCGTCCGGCGCGCGCCCAGGACGACATGCGCGCCCTTGCTCGCGAGCAGGCGAGCCGTCGCCTCCCCGATTCCGCTGCTCGCCCCGGTGATGGCGATGACCTTCCCCTTGATTCCAGACATGTGGATGCGCCTCGTGATTGCGGAGTGGATGGCCGCAATCTGCGCGCTCCCGCCGCTGACGCAGTACTCCGATGCTGCCGGGTTCTTGCCCAATCCTGCACGAACCGGCGGATGACGCTGAACCGGAGGGCCGGGCCGCATACGCTTCTCCACCCGATGACGCCCTCCTCCACCTCCAAGCACTCGGCCGCGCTGGCGCGGTTGATTCAGAGGCACACGCCCGCGGATGGCATCCATCAGACTGCCATCGCGCGGGTCGTCCTGATTCGCGCCGCGCAACCGAGCGAGCCCCTGCATGCCTTGCACGAACCTGCGCTCTGCATCGTCGCGCAGGGCCGCAAGCAGGTCATGCTCGCGAATGAAGTCTTTCACTACGGCCCGGAGCAGTGCCTGGTGGTGTCGGTGGACCTCCCCGTCACGGGCCAGGTCATGGAGGCCACGCCCGAGGCGCCGTACCTGTGCCTCCGCGTGGACCTGGACCCGGGGCAGTTGGGCGCCTTGATGCTGGAGGCCGCGCTGGAGCCCACCGGAACCCCACCGGCCGGACCGGGCATGTCGCTCAGCCCGGCCGAGCCGGACCTGCTCGACGCGGCCACCCGGCTCGTGCGGCTCCTGGAGACGCCTCGGGACATCCCCTTCCTGGCGCCCCTCTTCATCCGGGAGCTGCTCTACCGGCTGCTGTCGAGCGAGCACGGCGCGAACCTGCGCCACATCGCCGTGGCCGGGGAGCGGCTCGACTCCGTCAACCGGGCCATCACCTGGCTCAAGCACCACTACGCGGAGCCGCTGCGCATCGAGCAGCTCGCGCGCGTGGCGCACATGAGCACGTCCGCGCTCCATCACCACTTCAAGCGCATCACCGCCATGAGCCCGCTCCAGTACCAGAAGCACCTGCGGCTCCAGGAGGCCCGGCGCCTCATGCTGGGGCAGGCGCTGGACGCGGCCTCGGCGGGGCACTCGGTGGGCTATGAGAGCCCCTCGCAGTTCAGCCGGGAGTACGGCCGGCTGTTTGGCGCGCCGCCCGCCCGGGACATCTCCCAGCTGCGGAGCACGCTCCAGGGGCAGGCTCGGGCACCGGCCCGGCAGGGCAATGCGTCAACTTGACGCACACCCCGCCTCCGACGCCGGGATATGACGTGCGGGTGTCCACCGCGCCGACTCACGCCGAGGCGCCGTCGCCTGACGTCCTGGCCTCGCCCCCGCGCCTGCCGCGCTCCGCCTTCCGGCGCTCCACCGGGGACATGGCGGCGCGGCTGTCCTCCAGCGACATCGCGCTCGGGTGGCTGGTCCGCCTGCGCTGGCACGCCGCCGCGGGCCAGGCGCTGACGGTGGGCGTCGCCGTCCGGGTGCTGGGGCTGGCGCTGCCCGTGACGCCGCTGCTGGCCCTGGTGGCCACGACGGCGGTGTCCAACCTGCTGCTGGCGCTCTGGCTCCGCCGCGAGCCCGAGGTCCGCCCCGGCCTGCTGGGGGCCGTGCTCGCGTTCGACACCGCGTTGCTGACGGGGCTGCTCGCGCTGTCCGGTGGCCCGGCCAACCCGTTCGCCATGCTGTATCTCGTCCACGTGACGCTGGCGGCCATCGTGCTGGGCCCCCGCTGGACGGTGCTCATCGCGTTGCTGTCCGTGCTGGGCTCCACCAGCCTCTTCGCCTTCCACGTCCCGCTGCCGGACACGGTGAACCCGCCGGGCAGCCACGGCCTGGACTCACTCCACGTCGTGGGCATGTGGGTCGCCTTCACGCTGACGGCGCTCATCATCGCCTTCGTCGTCGCCCGCGTGGCCGCCGCGCTGAGAGCTCGGCAGGCCGCGCTGGCGCGCACGCAGCGGCTGGCGGCGCGCGCGGAGAAGCTGGCGTCGCTGTCCACGCTGGCGGCCGGCGCGGCGCACGAGCTGGGCACGCCGCTGGGCACCATCGCCATCGCGGCCAACGAGCTGGACACCCTCATCCTGGAGGCGCCCCAGGAGGCGCTGGAGGACGCCCGCCTCATCCGGGACGAGGTGGAGCGCTGCCGGGACATCCTGGAGCGCATGAGCGCGCGTGCGGGCCAGACGCTGGGCGAGGTGCCCGAGCGGACGACCCCGAGCGACGTGCTCGCGCGCCTCCGGGAACAACTGAGCACCGCGGACCAGGCGCGCCTCCAGTTCGAGCCCGGCCCGGACGTGCCCTTCTGGTGCCCCGTGCGAGGGCTGGTGCAGGTCCTGACGAACCTGGTGCGCAACGGGCTGCATGCCAGCGAGGCCACCCAGGCGAGCGTCGTGGTGTCCGCGCACCGCGAGGTGGACCGCCTGCGCTTCATCGTGGAGGACCGGGGCACCGGCATCCCACGCGCGCTGCTGCCCCGGCTGGGCGAGCCCTTCTTCACCACCAAGCCCGCGGGCCAGGGCATGGGGCTGGGCCTGTTCCTCACCCAGACGTACGCCGAGCTGTGCGGAGGCCGCCTGGAGCTGAGCTCCGAGGAGGGCCAGGGAACGCGCGTGACGCTGGAGCTGCCCTTGAGGAAGGAGTCGTCCGATGCCACCGGGTGAAGCCCCCGCCAGGGTGCTCGTCACGGACGACGACGAGCGCTTCCGCGAGCGGCTGATGCGCGCCTTCGTGCGGCATGGCTTCCAGGCCCACGGCGCGGCCAGCGCGCAAGCGGCGCTCGAGGCCGCGCGGGCGTTGCGCCCGAGCTACGCCGTCGTCGACCTGCGCCTGCCCGACGGCTCCGGCCTGGAGCTGGTGCGCGAGCTGAAGGCCTTGGATGCGAGCATCACCGTCGTGGTGCTGACGGGCTACGGCAGCATCGCGACGGCGGTGGAGGCCGTGCGGCGAGGCGCCACGCACTACCTGGCCAAGCCCGCGGACGTGGACGACATCCTGCTCGCCTTCGCCGGCGCCACCCTCCCCTCCGGACAGGAGGCCGCGCTCACCCACGAGGTGCCCTCCCTGGCCCGCGCGGAGTGGGAGCACATCCAGCGCGTGCTCGCCGACTGCGGGGGCAACATCTCCCAGGCCGCCCGGCTGCTGCGCATCCAGCGGCGGAGCCTGCAACGCAAGCTGGCCAAGTACCCCGTCCCCAAGTGAGCGCCGCGGGGTGCGTCAGCAAGACGCACGAAGCGCGGCGCCCGAGCCGCTAGGCTGGAAGGTGTCAGGAGGTCCGATGTCCGCGCCACGCACGAGTGCGCTGCTGCTCAGCATCATGGTGTCCGCCGGAGGCTGTACCAAGACGCCCACCGATGCGGGCTGGAAGGAAGTCAACGGCGGCATCCAGTGCCAGGCGCTCCAGCACCTGGCCTGCACCGGCCTCTACGGCGAGGGCGGCACGGGGTGGGCGACCCGGGCGATTCCTCCCGAGGTGCGCCCCTACGAGCCCGGCCTCCAGCTCTGGAGCGACGGCCTGGACAAGGCGCGCTTCATCTCCCTGCCGCCCGGCACGAAGGTGGACACGTCCAATAGCGACGAGTGGCGCTTCCCCGTGGGCACGAAGCTCTGGAAGGAGTTCCGCTGGAAGGGGCGCCCCATCGAGACGCGCTTCCTCTGGAAGCGCCCGGACGGCGGCTGGCTGCGGACCACCTACCGCTGGAGCGAAGACGGGAAGACGGCGCTCGAGTTGACCGACGGCGAGAAGGACGTGCCCGGCACGGAGGGCTACGAAATCCCCAGCCAGTTGGCCTGCCAGTCCTGTCACCGCGGGCGCGGCGACGAGGTGCTCGGCTTCGAGGCCGTCGCGCTGGCCCATGACGGCGCGCGCGGGCTCACGCTGGCGAAGCTGGTGGAGGAGGGGCGCTTGAGCCACCCGCCCGCGAAGGTGCCTCGCATTCCCGGCACGCCAGTGGAACAGGCCGCCCTGGGCTACCTGCACATGAACTGCGGCGTGTCGTGCCACAGCGCCAACCGCATGGCGCTGGGCAGCGGCTCCGGCCTGCACCTGCGCCTGGAGGCGGGCGAGCTCGGCGCCGTGCAGGAGACGGACACCTGGCGCACTTCCGTGAACGTGAAGGCGATCATGCAGACGTCGGGCATGTTCGGGAGGAGCTCGCAGCGCGTGGCGCCGGGCGACGTCCAGCACAGCTCGCTGCTCCACCGCATGGGCCAGCGCGGGGACTTCATGCAGATGCCGCCCGTGGGCACCCGCGTGGTGGACGAGCAGGGCCGGGCGCTCATCCAGCGCTGGATTGAGGCGATGCCCCCGAAGAAGGAAGGGTAGGCACCATGCTCTACTCGGGGGTGTTGCTCCTCCACTCCTGGCTGCGCTGGGGGGTGGTGGTGCTGGGCGTACTCGCGCTCGTGAAGGCGCTGCTGGGCTGGGCGCGAGGCCGTGACTGGACGTCCAGCGACCGGCGGCTCCAGCGCGTCTTCGTCTCCGCCTTCGACCTCCAGATGCTGCTGGGGATGACGCTCTACTTCGCGCTCAGCCCCGTCACGCCGCGGAGCCTGGACGCGCTGCGGATGAGCATGTCCATGGGCCACCTGCGCTTCTTCGGCCTGGAGCACCCGCTGCTGATGCTCCTGGCCCTCACGGCCGCGCACGTCACCTCCGCGATGTCGCGGAGGGAGGCGCCCTCGCGGTCCAGACACCGCACCTGGGCGGTGGGACTCCTGCTGGCCATGCTGTTCGTCGCCCTGGCCATCCCCTGGCCCGGCCTGTCCCACGGCCGGCCCCTGCTCCGGGGCCTCTAGCCTAGGCTTTCACCCATTTGCTCTGGAGCACGTCCCAGCTCATCTCCTTGCCCTTGAACGGCTCGGCCTGGTTGCTCGCGAAGCTGCCCGTCTCCTGCACGTTCGTGCAGCCAATGCCCTTCAGGTAGGCGATACAGTCCTTGGTGAACTGATTGGCCTGGTCGTGGTTGTGGGCCCCCATGGCGCCATACATCTTCGAGCTGCCAGGACCGTCGTAAGTGAAGTTCTGCACGTAGTACAAAGCCATGTCAGTCGCTCCCCTGAAGGCGTTGGTTGCCTTCACGATTATCGCACTTTCCGTTTCTCCTGTGAAAGTGCGCCCGGAGTCATGTTCCGCCAGACACCGACTCTCTAAAACAGGAATATTGCGATAATACAGTAAAACAAATATTCCAAGAAACCGAGACGAGGAGCGCCCGATAACGCCATGGGGTGTCCCCCCGCGTCGTTTCCTCCTTCCTCGGTGAGAGATGAAAAAATCAATCCTCGCGCTCGCGACACTGACCCTGGCCGCGACCAGCGCCACGGCAACAGAGCGCATGAACCCCGCGGACCTTCGCCGCGTCACCAAGGCCCGCGAGAGCATCGCCCCCGCGGTCCAGAGAGAGTTCGGCCCCAAGGCCCGGTTCATCAACCTCTTCGGACAGGGCCCGGGAATGCTCGCGGGCATCGTCGCCGAAATCCCAACGCAGCCCCTGGGCACGGATGACCTGCCGCTGCTGGCCATCGTCCAGTACGACGAGACCACCGGCGCCGTGAAGGTCGTGGACCGCGAGTTCAAGTACCGAGAGGCGCGCACGGTGGGGCCCAACGTCGCGCTGCTGGACGGAGAGGGCAACCTGCGCCTGCGCGGCCCCGGCGTCCGCGAGAAGCTGCTGGCACAGGGGGTGGGCGGAGACCTGTTCCCGACAGCGAAGGGTGACGCGCTGGTGGCCACGCTGAAGGCCCGCGGGAACGAGGCGCACGAGACGTCCGTGGGCATCATCGACCTGAACGGCCGCGTGAAGGTGTTGGCGGACGGGCCTGGCGTGGACGCGACGCCCTCCATCTCTCCGGACGGGAAGACGGTGGTCTTCGTGTCCGGCAGGACCAGCGTGGCGTCGTTCTACGTCACGTCGGTGGAGGGTGAGGCCCCCAGGCAGCTCACCAATGTCGGCATGGAGAACTGGATGCTCTTCGAAGGGGTCCCCGCCAACTTCGTGCCCCCACCCGTCTCGAGCCACCACATGGAGTGGCTCGGCCCTGACGTCCTTCGCTACAACGCCGGCGGCGGCGCGTTCTGGAAAATCAATGTACGCACGGGCCAGGCGGCTCCGGACCTGGGAGATGCCCGATGATTCGCGCGCTGACACGGAAGCTCACCCTGGCGCTGGCGCTCACCCTGCTGGCGCTCCCCGCCGCGTCTCATGCCCAGACGATGTTCCGCTTCCCCATCTCGATGCTCGGGGACCAGTGCGGCAACGGAGGCTGCGTCGTCAGTGCCTACAAGGACTACGGCGGCAGGGACTACGCGTGCGGCGGCGTGCGCTACAGCGGCCACACCGGCACGGACTACGCCCTGTCGGGCGGGTTCGGGAAGATGGACTACGGCGTCTGGGTCATGAACGCCGCCAGCGGCGTCATCGAGTCCACGGTGGATGGCTACTACGACCGCTGCAACTACTGGAACCAGAGCAACCCCTACGCCGCCTGTGGCCTCTACACCGCCAACTACATGATCATGCGGCACGGTGACGGCTCCAAGACGCTGTACTGGCACCTGAAGAAGTTCACCCAGCAGTTCGCCCGGAACACCTCGCTCTCGTGTGCCTACTGGGTGGCCCAGGTCGGCTCGTCCGGCGCATCCACGGGACCGCACCTGCACTTCGAATACTGGGTGCCCGGCTACGGCACGGATGACCCCTACGGCGGCGCCTGCGGGACACCCTTCACGCGCTGGACGTCGCAGGGCGCCTACCGCGGGCTGCCTGGCATCGCCTGTCAGTAACGCGCGGACAGGGGGCCCTGGCCACACCCGGCCAGGGCTCCCTCCACCGGCTACTGCCAGGCGACGCGCTTCAGCCGGGTCGGCACCGGGCTCTCGCTCATCGTGAAGTAGCCGGCGCCGTCCGCCTGGTACTCGATGGCCTCGCCCTGCCCTTCCACCAACTATTCACACTTCCACCCGGGCACACCTGGACCGCGTCAGGGCTTCAGCGCGGACACCAGGTCACCCGCGGCCAGCCGTGTAACGGACTCCGCGGACGTGTGGAGGAAGCGCAGCGCATAGCCCTCGCTGCCGGCTGGGAGCGACGGGGCGTCCGTCATCCCCGCGAAGAAGGTGGGCGCCGTGCCGGGCGTGAAGGCGTGGGTGGTGGAATCCGCTTCAATGCCACGCAACCTGCGCAGGAAGGCGGTGGTGTCCTCGCCTGGGGCCCGCTTCAGGACGGACACGGTGCCATCCCTGCGCCGGACCTGCACCGTGCGGCTGCGCGTGGCCGCATGAAGACAGGCCAGCTCCCAGAGCGTGGGGCGGGCGCCGGTGCCGAAGTAGGCCAGGGTGTCCTTGCCAAGGTGCGCGAGCTCCCCCCGGGAGCGACGCACGCTCTGGAAGCCGTCCTCGGGAGGGACCTTCACATCCACCCACCGGAGCTGCTTCTCGACGAGGTCGATGACGAGCGGCACTGAAATCTGCCCGCTCCCTTGCAGGTCGAAGCGCTGCTCCACCGCGCGCGCATCGAAGTGAGGTCCGCCAGCGCCCTCCCGGACCATGAAGCCCGCGAACGCGTCCTCCATGCGGTCGAACGAGACGCTGTTGTAGGAGAACACCACCGGGATGGCGTAGCGAACGCCCTGCGCCAGCAGTCGCGGGGCATGGACATCCAGGAACTCGGCGCCTCCCATCGGCAGCGGCCCGGACGTGACATCCCCCGAATGCACCGCGGCGTCGTCCGCCAGCCGCAGGTTCGTGAAGTCACACAGGTCCACCAACCACCAATCCTTGTCGTAGAAGGCCACCGACAAGTCCAGGTCCACCCGCGTCCCCTTGGGCTCCGTCCAATGGACGAAGAAGCGCAAGGTCTTCCCTTCCGGCAACGGCAGCAGGCTTCCACGCGGAACCGCCACCAACGCCCGGGAGGCCGTCTTCTCCGCCAGCGGCACCAGCAGGTCAGCCAGGGCCTCGTCGAGCACCGCTTGAGGGAAGGCCGGCAGCGCCTCCGCCCGGCGCAGCAACTCCCGCTCCAGCGGCGCCACCAGCTGGCCAATGGCGTCACCGGGGAGCAAGGGGCGCCGGTCCTCCATGCCCCAGGCGTGGGTGGCCTCGCCCTTGGGAAAGAACACGCGCCTGGCGAAGGGCTTGTGCCGCTGGCGCAGGTGCGCCGCGGCGGTGAGCAGCAGCGCGGGCGCGGCCCGAGGCAGCACGGCCTCGAGCGCCGCGAGCAGCTCCGGGTCGAGCGCGGCGGAGCCCGACTGGGCCACCGACAGGCGGCTCACATGGTCCAACCGGCGCAGCAACTCGCCGGGCCGCTGCCGCAGCAGCCGCAGCGCGCCGCGGACATCGCTCGCGTCCAGCGCCGCTTCGACGTGCGAGGCCCAGGAGCGGAAGGAAAGGCGGACGCCTCCGTCGACCTCCACCCTTTCAAAGTCCGCCGGATGCTCGCTGGCCAGACTCAGCACGGCTGCTCCGAATGGTGTCTCCGGCGCCAACACCGTCTCACGCAAGACAGCGAACGCGAGCGAGACCTTCGGATGGCGCTGCCACTCTTCGAAGACATGCAGGAGCTTCGCCTGAGCCTTCCACAGGCCAGGGTGGCGCCGGAGGTCCTCGGTGAGGTTCAGCACGGAGAGGCCTTCCAGCATCCGCAGGACGGCGCGCCGCACCGGACGAGGAGGGCTCTTCAGCGGAATCTTGACGGTGAGGTCGGGGTTGCCACCCGCCCACGCGACGAGCACCCGGAGCACATCCGTGGCGGTCTTCACGTGCGCCGCGGCGCCGGCCAGCACGTCTCCCGCTGTGTGGGCATCTTGAAGCAGGAGGCCGATGACGTGCGCCAGCGTCTCCTTCACCGGGATGCGCGGTGGGAGCCACCCCAGGATGCGCACCCCGAAGGAGGAGACGAGCAGCTTCAGCAATATCACTTCGCCCGGACGCAGCACCGTGGACCGGGACACCAGGCGCCGCAGCACCTCACTCGCCGTGGCCTCCAAGTCGGTGCCCAGCGACAGCCGCGTCAACCGGCCGGCGGTCTGGCCATACACGCTGCCGGCGGCCTTGAGCGCCGTGGGCTTGAGGAACGGCTCCGACGGTGACAAGCGGCGGTGACAACTGGGACACGCGCTGTAGTCGCTCCCATCGAAGCAACGCTCGCAGACCAGGTGGGCGCACGGCGACAGCGCATGCACCGTGTCCTGCGCGCCGCAGTGGATGCACGGCTGTTCGGGCGACTGGAACAACCAGCCCAGCATCCGCTGCACGTACAGCCGATGGGTGTCGTGCGGCACGCTCTCGGGGAAGTTCCGGAACAAGGGAACGAAGGGCCGGTTGGCCCCCAGGGCCGCCGCGCAGGTGTCGTAGACGAAGCGGCCGGAGGCCGCCATGACCTCGGTGGGCAGCGCGAGCAGCGCCTCCCGGAGCGGGCCGTCCAGCGTGTAGCCCACCCCCGCGAGGTCCGCCTCCAGGGCATCCATTCCCTGCTCCCGCGCCCGCCGGTCACCGCTGGGCGAGAGTCCGGAGGGGAGGAAGACCCGCCCCGTGGTCCGGAGCAGCAGCGCGGCGGTATCACCCGTCACGTCGAGCGAAGGGGCGCCCATGGTGACTCCAAGCGGGAGGAAAAAACGGGGCGGAGAGCGGATCCGCTACCTCTGGAGTGAGAAGGAAGCAAACCCAGGGCCGCCCCGTGCAGAACCCTATCAGGGCCCGGAGGGGCGCCGCTATCGCTGAAGCATGCGGGGCTCGCCCCAACCGTGGACGCGGACGCCCCGCGTACAAACTTCCCGGTGCACTTCACCCACGTCCATGAGGAGCGTCAGGCTCGCGTGGACCTGGACCGGGCGGAGCCGCCAGACTGCGAGCCATGAACCTCTCGCGAGCCGCCCTCCTCGTCCTGCTCCAGCCGCTGGCCGTCCAGGCCGCGGAATACCGCGTGGGCCCCGACCAGCAGTACACCCGCCTGGGTGACGTGCCCTGGGAGTCGCTCGAGCCCGGGGACACCGTCTTCGTCCACGCACGGCCCACGCCCTACGCGGAGAAGTGGGTCCTGGGCCGCAGGGGCACGGCCGCCGCGCCCATCACCGTGCGCGGCGTGAAGAACGCACAGGGCAACCTGCCCGTCATCGTCGGCGAGAACGCCACCACGCGCTCGCAGCTCAACTACTGGGGCGAGGAGCGCGGCATCCTGAAGATTGGCGGCTCCAACCAGCCCGCGGACACGCTGCCCGCGCACCTGGTGGTGGAGAACCTCCACCTGCGCCGGGCGCGCGGCGCCTTCACCGGCCGCAATGGCGCGTCCACCTACCTGGACAACGCCGCCGCCATCTTCATCGAGAAGGGCGAGCACATCACCATCCGGGGCTGCGTGCTCGAGGACAGTGGCAACGGCCTGTTCATCGCCAACCAGGCGTCGAATATCACCGTCGAGCACAGCCACCTCCTGGGCAACGGCAACTCCGGCAGCATCCTGGAGCACAACGCGTACACCGAAGCCCTGGGCATCACCTACCAGTTCAACCGCTTCGGTCCGCTCTGCGCTGGCTGCCTGGGCAACAACCTGAAGGACCGCTCGGCGGGCAGCGTCATCCGGTACAACTGGATTGAGGGCGGCAACCGGCAGCTCGACCTGGTGGACTCGTCCAGCGGCACGCTGCGCGCGGCGCCGTCGTATGCGCGGACGTTCGTCTACGGCAATGTCCTGCTGGAGCCCGAGGGCGCGGGCAACCGGCAAGTCGTCCACTTCGGTGGCGACTCCGACACCACTGCCAACTACCGGGGCACGCTCTACTTCTTCCACAACACCGTGGTGTCCAGCCGGACGGACCGGACCACGTTGCTGCGGCTGTCGCACCAGGACCAGACGGCGCACGTGACGAACAACGTGGTGCTGGTCGCCGCGGCCAATGGCAACACCCTGTCCCTCACGGACGCGGCGGGCACGCTCCGGCATGGCGGCAACTGGTACAAGCCCGGCTACGTGAGCACCTTCGGCACGCTCACCGGCGCCGTCGTGGACGCGGGAGGGAATCTCACCGGCGCCGCCCCCGGGTTCATCGACCTCGCTGGACAGGACTTCCGCCTGGCCACGGGCTCATCCCTGAGGAGTCAGGCGGTGGCGCTCCCCGCCGAGGCCAGCAGCGAGCCCGTCACCCGGCAGTACGTGAAACACACCGCGAGTGAGCCGCGCGCCCAGGTGAGCCCGGCACACATCGGCGCGTATGGGGATGTCTCCGCTCCGGGAACGGAGACGCCGGACGCGGGCACGCCAGCCGACGCGGGCACGGGCACGCCGGCCGACGCGGGCACCCCGGCCGACGCGGGCACGGGCACGCCGGCCGACGCCGGCACGACGCCCCAGCAGCCGGATGACGAGGGCTCGAGAAGCTCGGGCGGCTGCGCGGCCTCCGGCGCCAGCCTCGCGGGCCCACTGGCCTTCGCGCTCCTCGGCGTCCTGGGGCGGAAGCGGGGCGCTCGACGCACCCTTCCCCTGCGCCGAGGAGCCCGTATGCTCGGGGCGTGAGGTGGATGCGTCAGGCAGGACAAGCGTGGGGCCTGGAGCCCTGGAGGCAGGAAACCGCCAGCCCCATCCGGCGGAAACCGAAGGGGCCTTCGCGGGCGAGGCGGCTCCACCGGACCGTCGTGGCCCTGGGTCGCGTCTCCCGCGCCTTCGAGTTTCCCCGCACGATTCTGCACGTCGCGAAGTCCGCGAGTGGCCCCATCATCGTCAGTGAGGATGACGAGGGGCGCCGCTACCTCCAGTTCGGGTGGATTGGCGCCTTCCAGAGCGCGGTGTGGCCGGGCTTCCCTCTGCGCCTGGAGCTGGACTACACGCGCGCCGTCGCGGCGACGCTGGCTTTCGTGCCGGAGCCCTCGCGCATTCTCGTCGTGGGCCTGGGAGGCGGCGCCATTCCCACCTTCCTCCGCGCGGTGCTCCCGCACGCGCACATCGACGCGGTGGAAATCCAGCCCCAGGTGCTGGACATGGCCCGGCGATACTTCGACTTCCACGAAGACGAGGCCTTGCACGCCCATCTCACGGACGGACGGCGTTTCATCGAATCACCCGGGGCGCCGTATGACGTCATCATCCTGGATGCCTACGGCGCGCGCACCATCCCTCCGGCGATGGCGACGCGAGAGTTCATGCAAGCCACGCAGGCGAGGCTGACGCCGGACGGGGTGGTCGTGGGCAACGTGCTCCGGAAGTCAGGCCGGCCCGGCTCGCTGATGGACCCACTGTGGAAGGCCAGCTTCCCCCAGCTCTATGCCTTCGACGTGAAGACGTCGGACAACCGCATCCTCGTGGGGCTGCCTCACGCACACAGGCCCCTCCGGGCGGAGCTGCTGGCACGCGCCGGGCGGCTCGCGCGCGAATGGGGCGTGCCCTTCAACCTCCGCGCGCGAGTGGCCCGGCGTGTGAGACAAGGCCCCTCACGGAAGTCAGGCAACGCGCGCTAGTCTTTGCATGCAGTCCCGCAGCGCAATCATTCAACCTACTGGCCCGCGCCGTCGTACGCGCGCTGCAGTCCCTGGATGTCAAGCTTCACCATGCCCAGCATGGCTTCCATGACCCTGCGCGCCTTCTCCGGGTCCTTGTCGCCCAGCATCTTCCCCAGCACGGACGGGACGATTTGCCAGGACAGGCCGAAGCGGTCCTTGAGCCAGCCACACTGCTGCGTCTGGCCTCCGCCCTCCAGGAGCTTCGACCACAGCGCGTCCACCTCCTCCTGCGTCTGACAATCCACGAACAGGGAGATGGCCTCCGTGAACTTGAACTGAGGCCCCCCGTTCAAGGCCATGAACTGCTGTCCGTGCAGTTGGAAGGTGCCGGAGACGACAGGCGCGGCATCCGAGCTCCCGGCGCGGTTGAGGCTGAGAATCCTCGAGTCCTTCTTGAAGACGGACACGTAGAACTTCATGGCTTCTTCCGCGTTGCCGTCGAACCACAGGAAGGGCGTGATCTTCTGCATGGTGCGTTCTCCTCGGTTGACGTACCCGCTCCGCGACAGGGGGAACGGAAGCTTCCAGCGTCGAGCGCCTGGAGCTCCACACGGCGCACAACTCACGCCTGCGACGCGGTTCGCGTTGCCCATCCTACCGAGGAGCGGATATTCCGTCACAGATGACTCACAGCGTCGGGGCACGGCACGCGCCGTCCCGCCGCTCCTTTCGAACCGGAGTTTCTGGATGCAGTCACATCGCGCGGTCTGGAGCAGGCGCCTGATACTCGTGGGGAGCGTCATCCTCCTGTCATGCGGGAAGGAGGGGTTGACGCCGCCCGGTGAGGACGCGCTGGCCTCCGCACGAGGCCAGGCCCTGGCCCAGTGGGAACAGGCCCCTTCCGCCACCACCGCCCTGGCGCTGGCGCAGGCCTCCTTCCCCGACCTCGGAACGCGTCCAGCGCCCGCGACACCCTCGGCCCGGCAACTCGAAGTCCAGCTCGCGGATGACGGGGCGCTGACGCTGACCACGCGCGGCCTGAGCTTCCATGTCCGCCCGGCCGCCTCCACCTCGGGCGCGCTCCACCGTGAGCGCTTCGCCGCGTTCCACGGCGAGCGGCACCTCTGGTGGCCCGTCGGCAGCACGCAGACCACCGCCGAGGGCTGGCGCACCTCGCGGGTCGAGGAGGCCTGGATTCTGGACGCGCTGCCGGAGGCACGCGACGGCGAGCCGACGCACCGCGCCGAATACACCGTCACGTTGCCGCCCTCCGTCCGGCGCATCCAGGACACGGGCGACTCCCTCCAGTTCCTCGATGAAGGCGCGCGCCCCGTGCTCCGCTTCCATCCCTCCGTGGTGCGCGACGCCAACGGCCAGTCCCGCGCGGGCGGCACGCGGCTCGCGGGTGGACGCGTGAATCCGCGCACCCGGGTGTTCGACGTGGACGGCGCGCAGGTGCGCATCACGACCGAGGTCTCCCTCGCCGGGCTCACCGCGCCGCTCGTCGTCGACCCAGGCTGGTCCTCCACCGCCACCATGGCGACCGCCCGCGCGCAGCACACCGGCATCCTGCTGGGCACCGGAGAGCTGCTGGTCGTCGGCGGCGTCAACCGCACGGGCTTCGTGACTTCGTCCGAACGCTACGACTCCGACACCGACACCTGGAGCGCGGCGGCCGCCGCCGGAATTACAGGCAACGTCACCATTTCCGCGCGCCTCTCCGATGGAAGGGCACTCGTGATGACGGACGGCTCCACGTCGGGGCGCCTCTACGACCCCGCGACGGACGCCTGGACGGCCACGGGCCCCATGGCCGCGTCCCGCTCCCTGCCC